>NZ_JCBCUZ010000018.1:0-103202 GCF_059862735.1 Pseudomonas sp. MF06569
TTGACGACCATAGAGCATTGGAACCACCTGATCCCATCCCGAACTCAGAAGTGAAACGATGCATCGCCGATGGTAGTGTGGGGTTTCCCCATGTGAGAGTAGGTCATCGTCAAGATTAAATTCCAAACCCCCTGTCTGCTAACGCAGACAGGGGGTTTGTTTTTGGGCCGAGAAAAGTGGTGGTAAGTTTTAAACAGTGATCGGCACGCTTTTACCTTCTGTAAAAGCAAAAAAACCACCTTGAGAGGTGGTTTTTTTGGAGCGATTTATTCAATCACCGTAGTAGATGCAACCACTGGTGCAGGTTTCATGAATTCGTATCGCAGATAATTCTGGTAGCAAAGGCTTGAGCTGTTGCCAGATCCACTTTGCCAGCACTTCGCTCGTTGGATTTTCCAGACCCGGAATATCGTTCAGGTAGTTGTGATCAAGCAGCTCATAAAGTGGTTTGAAAATCGCTTTGATCTCTGAGAAATCGCGAATCCAGCCGGTGGCCGGATCGATATCACCGCTTAAATGGATTGCCACCTTGAATGAGTGACCATGCAAGCGGCCGCATTTGTGGCCTTCAGGCACGTAAGGCAAGCGATGCGCAGATTCGAAGGTAAACTCTTTGAAAATTTCCACAATATTTATAGCTCTTGAAAGGTGACTATCGCCTGAGCGATGAATACAGGGCGGCAGTTTAGCAGTTAACGCCCAGCGCAGGTGCATACCTCCCGCAATCCGGGGGGTGGGGCAGTTGATTCAGCTTCAATTAAGCCAATACATTTATGCTCCATGTTTTTGATATCGCACAAATGACATTGAACGGAGGCCGCAGAGGCGAGTGATGACAGTGAACCTACGAGTTGGCGGATTTAGCGTGTTGGTGTTCTCTGCGTTCTGTTCTTTGGCCATTGCGCGGGACCTGGGGCAGGACGAGGCGCTGCGTTTACGTGAGCAAGGCCTGATCCAGCCGCTAGAGCTACTGCTTCAAAAAGCCCTTGAGCGCCACCCGGGTGCAAAATTGCTGGAGGTAGAGCTGGAGGAGGATGACGACGTTTATGTTTACGAGGTCGAGTTGCTTACGACCAGTGGCGTTGTGCGCGAGATCAAACTGAACGCCAGTAATGGTCAATTGCTCAAAGACGAGGTAGATGATTAATGCGGTTGCTGCTGGTAGAAGATCACGTTCCATTGGCTGACGAACTGATGGCCGGGTTAACTCGCCTTGGCTATGCAGTTGATTGGCTGGCCGATGGGCGTGATGCTCTTTATCAAGGGCAGAGTGAACCCTATGACCTGATTATTCTTGATCTGGGTTTACCGGGGATGTCCGGCATTGATGTGCTCAAGCAGTGGCGCACACAAGGGCTGGCCACGCCTGTTCTGATTTTGACGGCACGCAGCTCCTGGTCCGAGCGCATTGATGGCCTTAAAGCCGGTGCCGATGATTATGTAACCAAACCTTTTCATCCTGAAGAGCTGCAACTGCGGGTGCAGGCACTCTTGCGTCGCTCTCACGGTCAACCGAATCAGCCGTTATTGAAATCCGCAGGGCTGCAGTTGGATGAGGCGCGTCAATGCGTACTCAAAGATGGGGCCGAGGTGCAATTGACCGCTGCCGAGTTCCGTCTTCTGCGGTATTTCATGTTGCATCCGCAACAGATCCTCTCTAAAAGCCACTTGGCCGAGCATCTCTACGACGGTGAGACTGAACGTGATTCCAATGTTTTAGAGGTCCACGTGAACCATTTGCGTCGCAAGCTCGGGCGTGAAGTGGTCGAAACCCGTCGTGGCCAAGGCTATATTTTCGGCGCTGTCGGCCAGTGAAGTCCATTCAGAGGCGTTTGAGTCTGGGTTTGGTCAGCGTTCTGCTGGTTGCTGGTCTGGTCGTAGGTCAAGTCAGTCTCTGGCTATTTGAAAGTGGCCTCCAGCGTTATCTGGAGTCAGGCCTGAAGAACGACAGTGAGAACCTGCTGATAGCTTTGAGCCGTGGCCCCCAAGGCTTGCAGTTGGATGAACGACGGTTGTCATCTGCTTATCAGCGGCCATTTTCTGGACACTATTTCAGTATCGAGTTCGGTGATACTCACTGGCGCTCGCGTTCGCTTTGGGACGCTCAACTACCGCGTCCCAGTGAGCCTGGGCTGAGCAGCGAGTTACAGCCCGGCCCAGAGGGGCAGATGCTGCTGGTCATGCGCAGTGATTACCAGCGCCTTGGCCAGGCGGTCTCCATCAGCGTTGCCCAGGACTACACACCCATACGTGAAAGTTTCAGGCAGGTTCAGCGGATCGGTCTGGGGGTGGGCGTCATGGCCCTGATTGTTATTTTGCTGTTGCAGCGTATTACCGTTCGCCGCGCTCTACGGCCATTGGAAACTGCACGTAAACAAATCGCTCAGTTGCAGTCAGGTCAGCGCTCGCAGCTTGATTCGCTGGTCCCCCTTGAGCTTGAACCCCTGGTCACGCAAATAAACCACTTGCTGGCCCATACCGAAGACAACCTCAAGCGCTCGCGCAATGCGTTGGGTAACCTGGGCCATGCACTTAAAACCCCATTGGCGGTATTGATCAGCCTGGCCAACGATCCGCGGCTTGCAGCTTATCCGCAGATACAAACTACATTGCGAGAGCAGTTGGACCAGATACAGCAGCGCATGAGCCGCGAGCTCAACCGTGCGCGTCTTGCGGGCGATGCCTTGCCGGGTGCGCAATTTGATGCTGATACGGAGTTGCCAGGGCTCCTGTCGACCCTTGGCATGATTCACGGCGAGCATCTGCAATTGACGCACAAGGTTGCGCCGGGGCTGCATTTGCCTTGGGATCGGGAAGACATGCTCGAATTGCTCGGTAATCTATTGGATAACGCCTGCAAATGGGCGGACGCCCAAGTCGAACTGAGTATTGGCCAGACCGTGGACGGGTTTGTGATTGAAGTCCAGGATGATGGGCCGGGCATTCCTGAGGCCGAACGTGATCAGGTGTTCAGTCGCGGTACGCGGCTTGACGAGCAAGCCAGTGGTCACGGTCTGGGCCTTGGAATCGTTCGGGACATCGTTGAAGCGTGGGGGGGAGTTATGCAGCTTGAGACAGCTGAGATGGGCGGCCTGATGGTTAGAATCAAGCTCCCAGGACGAACGAAAAAGGCGACGACGGCTTAAAACCGTCATCGCACGACGGATCAGACGCGAAATTGATCCATCAATTTTTGCTGCTGGTTGGCCAGTGAGTTCAGCGCCTGACTGACCCGGGCCGACTCATTGGCCTGTTCAGACAAAGACTCCGTTACATCCCGAATAGTGGAAACGTTATTGTTGATTTCCTCTGCAACGGCACTCTGTTCTTCAGCCGCGCTGGCAATCTGCAAGTTCATGTCGGTAATCACGGTGACGGCATCACCGATTTGCTGCAAGGCCGTCACCGCCTGTCCTACCTGCTCCACACTGCCCTGAGCCTGGCGATGGCTGTTATTCATGGAACTCACTACTTCCTGAGTCCCGGCTTGCAGTTGTTCGATGACCTGCCGGGTTTCCTCAACGGATTCCTGAGTCCGGCGTGCCAGGTTGCGGACCTCGTCAGCCACCACGGCAAATCCGCGTCCGGCTTCGCCTGCCCGCGCCGCTTCAATGGCAGCATTCAAGGCGAGGAGGTTGGTCTGTTCGGCAATGGCGCGAATGACCTCCAGTACTGAACCGATTTTTTCACTATTGGCAGCCAGCCCTTCAACTTGCGTCATGGCCACGCTCATATCTGCAGCCAGATGGTCGATGCTGGTCGTGGTGCGGTCAATGATCGTCAGCCCTTGTCTGGTCGCCTGATCGGCATCACGAGCGGCCTGAGCCGCCTGTGCCGCGCTGCGTGCGACATCCTGCGCCGTTGCGCTCATTTCATGGGAGGCCGTGGCCGCCTGGTCGACCTGACGGTACTGCTGCTCCATACCAGCGCTGGTCTGGGTGGCAATGGCCGCCGACTGATCGGCGGTGCTGCGCGCGTCCTGTACCGAGCGTTTAACTTCGGCAATGGTCGGTTGCAGTTTGTCGAGGAAGCGGTTGAACCAGCTGGCGAGCTGTCCAAGTTCGTCTTTTTTGTCGTATGCCAGGCGACGGGTCAGGTCGCCTTCTCCGCTCGCAATGTCTTCAAGCATGTTGGCCACGCCAAGGATTGGACGTGTGACGCTACGGGCCAGCAACCACACCAGCAGAAGCCCGATGATGGCTGCCAGAGACCCCCATGCCAGCTCGGTCAAGGCTCCGGCCCTGTTGCGCTCGTCCAGTTCTGCTTGCAGGGCCTGTGCCGGTCCGACCAGGACAGCTTCAGGCACGTCGAGCAATACGCCCCAGGATTTGCTGCCCGGGATCGGCAGGAAGGGAGTCAGGACTTTCAGGCGTTGCTCGCTGCGAATGCTTTGTACCTGATCACCTTTGGCCATCATGCGGATCAATTCAGCGCCATCACTGGTGTCTACCTGATCGAGACGCTGGGCAAGTTTGCTGGCATCAGCACTGAAGCCGGCGAGTATCCCGGCCGAGCTGATAATGCCAACGCGGGTTTCGCCGTCGTACAGTTTTTGGCTGGCTTGCAGGCTAATGGCTTGCAAGCTGTTGAGATTGATATCAACCGACAGTGAAGCAATGACTTTTCCGTCAACAATCAGGGGGAAAACGATGCTAGTCAGTAGTACGTTTTGCCCGTCGATCTCATAGAAGTAGGGTTCGATGATGCACGGTTTGCGCGTAGTGCGAGGGCAGGTGAACCATGTGTTGTTGGCCTGGCCGCTGGGCCCGGTGCTGGTATCGACCATGTCTGATTCGGGCAGCGCCATCGAGCTCAGCTTGCCCGGTGTCGGTTGCGACCAGTAAAGGGCAAAGCGTCCTTTGTCATTGCTGCCCAGTTCTTTTTGATGGTCGAACAGGGAGTCCTTGCCATCCAGCGCGTTGGCTTCAAATACCAGCGACAGCCCCAGCAAGTCCGGATTGGCCTGCAAGGCCGCTTTAACCTGGCGCGTCAGGTCTTCACGCAAGTCAAAGGCATCCAGAAAGCGCTTTTCAGATTGCTCACGCAAGAAAAGGACTTGTCGGGCGAATCCATTACCGTACTGGTAGGCATCCATAAACTGGCGACTGATTGCCAGTGCCTGGGCTTCACCTTGAGCCTCGATACGGGCTTGCGCAGACTCGTTCAGCATTCGTGAACTTGAGGCCTCTACCAGATCGGCAGTGTGATCCATGCGATAAAGAGAAAGTCCCACCAGCAGGGTGACTACGCCGATCAGGCTGAGTCCGGCGAGGAGGGTGATTTTCCATTGGATGGAAAGCTGTCTGAGCGACATGGATGCATCCTAAAAAGAGGCTTTCACTGTTAGCGGCCGCGGGATGTTTTTCTTTACGCCAAAACCCGACTTATTAGCGTTTTACCCGGTCTTGAAAACACCGATTTAGCCCTTTAAATACTAGGGTTAAGGCCTGTCAGGGTGGATTGTCCGGATGCCTTTGGCCTGCGCTTTGACAAGGCGCTGGAGGTGCTGCAAAGTGTGCGCCCCCAAAAAGGTCCACCCTTCCAGATCCGGCGATTGGAACAGTCGTCTTTTGCCCGAAATTTTCCGCTTTACGGTGTTTTATCGTGGTGCGCGCTATGAGGTTGTAATAATGAATGCAGTAATTGCCGCGGTCGGCATCATGCTGGTGCTCAGTTTGTCCCGTGTGCACGTAGTCATCGCACTGATTGTGGGTGCCGTTGTTGGCGGTCTCGTAGGTGGGCTGGGTATCGAGGCAACACTCAATGCTTTCAATGGCGGGTTGGGCGGTGGTGCTCAGGTGGCGTTGTCCTATGCCATGCTGGGTGCTTTTGCAGTGGCGATAGCCAAGTCGGGCATGGCCCATGCCCTGGCAGACAAAGCGCTGATGATGGTCAACAGGCAGCATGCGGCCGGTGGCAATCGCGTCAAATGGCTGTTGATTGGCTTGCTGCTGGTAGTGGCTGTTTCTTCCCAGAATATTCTGCCGATCCATATCGCGTTCATTCCTTTGCTGGTTCCGCCCCTGTTGTATGTACTGACCAAGCTGAACATTGACCGCCGATTGATTGCCTGTGTCATGACCTTTGGCTTGATCACGCCGTACATGTTCTTGCCGGTGGGGTTTGGCAATATCTTTCTCAATCAGATTTTGCTCGCCAACGTCAGCAAAAGTGGCGTTGATATCAGCGGGGTCAATGTCACCCATGCGATGGCAATCCCGGCTTTAGGGATGTTGTTTGGGTTGTTGGTGGCGGTTTTCATCAGTTACCGCAAAAAACGCGAATATGACCTGGCCAAAATCGAACAGGTTGAACAGGTTGCCGTCAGCTATAACCCGCGCACCTTGCTGGTGGCAGGTGCGGCCATTGCGGCGGCGTTTATCATTCAGCTGTGGCTGGGCTCCATGATTATTGGCGCGCTGGCGGGTTTTCTGATTTTTTCGGCTTCGGGGATCGTGCGTTGGCGCGAGACGGATGATTTGTTTACCGAAGGCATGAAGATGATGGCCATGATTGGCTTCATCATGATCGCAGCCTCGGGTTTTGCCGAAGTCCTGAAAGCCACCGGCGAGGTCAAATCACTGGTTGAAGCTTCTGCCGGCTGGATCAATAACAGCAAGGGCGTGGGTGCTCTGCTGATGTTGCTGGTTGGATTGCTGGTCACAATGGGTATCGGTTCGTCATTTTCCACTGTGCCGATCCTGGCGGCTATTTTTGTGCCGCTGTGCGTTCAGCTGGGTTTCAGTCCAATGGCCATTGTTTGCATCGTCGGCACAGCGGGCGCCTTGGGCGATGCGGGTTCTCCGGCATCGGACTCCACCCTTGGGCCCACTTCCGGCTTGAATATTGACGGCCAGCATCACCATATCTGGGACACCGTAGTGCCTACTTTCCTGCATTACAATTTGCCGCTGCTGGCCTTTGGCTGGGTGGCGGCAATGGTTTTGTAAGGCCTCTGCGGGCCGGGCTTCAAGGCAGTTCGATGCGACCGGTTTCACCGGGTACTGTCGGCCAATGCCCTGTGGCCCACCGGGTTCTAGCCTGTTCGATCAGGGCTGGATCGCTGGCGACGAAGTTCCAGTTCATGCGGCGCGGACCATCGAGGGCCGCTCCGCCGATCAACACCATATGACTGTCACTCATCGCGCACAGGGTCATGGCTTCTCCGGCAGGCAGTAGCACCAGGCAGCGTGGCTCGATGGTCTGGCCCTCCAGCTGCACTTCACCTTCCAGCACATACAGCGCACGCTCCGGGTGTTCCGCCGGAACAAGCAGCGTTGTGGCCGTTTGCATCTGCACTTCGGCGTACAGGGTCGGTGAGAGCACCGGCACCGGCGAGCTCAAGCAAAACCCGGTGCCTGCAATCAGGCGAATCATTACTCCCAGGGTCTCACTGACGGGCAAGCTATTGGCATCATGATGGCTGTAGTGGCTTGCGCCTTGTTCGTGTTCCCTGGGAGAAGCCAGCCACACTTGCAGCCCATGCAGGCTTGAGCCTTGCGCCAGTATTGAGGCGGGTGTTCGTTCAACGTGAGCAATGGCCGCGCCCGCGGTCATCCAGCTGACTTCGCCGGGGCCAACCTGCTGGTCGGAGCCCAGGCTGTCCTTATGCTGCAGTTGGCCTTCAAACAGATAGGTCAAAGTGGACAGGCCGATGTGCGGATGCTGTCGGATATTCATCCCGTGGCCGGGTGGATAGTGGGTAGGCAGCATGTGGTCGAAGAATACAAAAGGCCCGACGCTGCGGCACTTGGCCGAGGGCAGAGGGCGCAAGATCGGTTGGCCTTCGACATCTTCGGCCCGTGGCCGAATTATGGTCAATGTGTGCATTTGAAGGTGCCAGCGGGGGAGAAGCGTTGAGCATAACCCAACGCTTCCCGGGCCTGCAGGTAGAACCTGTGCGTTACTGGCTGAAAGCACCTTCAGATAGATGGGTCTCGATGGTGATCTCGGCGGTAGTCATCAATTTATGCACCGGGCACTTGTCGGCCACGTTGTGCAACTCATCGCGCTGGGCATCGGTCAACACGCCTTTTAGCGTCAGTTTGACGTGCAGGGCGTATTTCCCTTTCTGTTCTTCGTTGGCGTCGTGTTTGACTTCGACCGTGACCCCGGTCAGCGGGATCTCCTTTTTTTGCGCATAGAGCTTGAGTGTCAGCGCCTTGCACGCACCGAGGGCGGCATCGAAGTAATCATGGGGAGAGGGAGCAGAACCGTCGCCGCCCAGGGACGTGGGCAAATCGGTGAAGACTTCGTGATCGTCGATTTTGATGCTGTGACGAAAACCCTCGTGGGATACGGTATTAACGGTAACAGTCATGGCAAACCTCGTAGTGGCAGAGATAACGGTCCTGATCTTTATAGAGCATCCCGGGAGCCATGCGTTCCATCATGCAAAAAAATGCCCCGGACTGGAAAACCAGCCGGGGCATTTTTATTTCGTGAGGGGAGGGCTTATTTGCCAGCCCAGCGCTTCAGTACCAGAGTGGCGTTTGTGCCACCGAAGCCGAAGCTGTTGCTCATCACATTGTTCAACGTGACGTTCTCGCGGGTCTTGGTCAGGATCGGCATGTCAGCGACAGTCGGGTCCAGTTCCTCGATGTTTGCAGAGCCGGCGATGAAGTTGCCTTCCATCATCAGCAAGCAGTAGATCGCTTCGTGAACGCCTGCGGCGCCCAGTGAGTGACCCGACAGGCTTTTGGTCGAGCTGATGGCCGGAGCCTTGTCGCCGAATACCGCGCGAACACCTTCCATTTCCTTGACGTCGCCTACCGGAGTAGAGGTGCCGTGGGTGTTGAGGTAGTCGATCGGGCCGTCAACGCTAGACATGGCCATCTGCATGCAGCGGATGGCGCCTTCGCCGCTTGGGGCAACCATGTCGTAGCCGTCGGATGTCGCGCCGTAGCCGACGATTTCGGCGTAGATCTTGGCACCACGCGCCAGGGCGTGTTCCAGTTCTTCAACAACAACCATGCCACCACCACCGGCGATGACGAAGCCATCACGGTTTTTGTCGTAGGCACGGGACGCTTTTTCAGGCGTGTCGTTGTATTGAGTGGACAGCGCGCCCATGGCGTCGAACAGGAACGATTGGCTCCAGTGTTCTTCTTCGCCACCGCCCGCGAAAACGATGTCCTGCTTGCCCAGCTGGATCTGCTCAACCGCAGTACCGATGCAATGAGCACTGGTGGCGCAGGCAGAGGAGATCGAGTAGTTCACGCCCTTGATCTTGAAGGGAGTGGCCAGGCAGGCAGAAACGGTGCTGCCCATGGTCCGCGTAACGCGGTACGGGCCAACGCGCTTGACGCCTTTTTCGCGCAGGATGTCCAGCGCCTCCATCTGGTTCAGGGTCGACGCGCCACCCGAGCCGGCGATAAGGCCGGTACGCGGGTTGGAGACTTGCTCCTCGGTCAGGCCCGAATCAGTGATGGCGTCTTTCATGGCCAGGTAGGCGTAAGCCGCTGCGTGGCCGACGAAGCGATAGATCTTGCGATCGATCAGCTCTTCGAGAGGCAGGTCAATGGAGCCGGAAACCTGGCTACGCAGACCCATTTCGGCATATTCCGGGTTGAATCGGATGCCAGGGCGACTTGCACGCAGGTTAGCGGAGACGGTCTCTTTGTCATTGCCCAGGCACGAAACGATGCCCAGACCAGTGATAACGACGCGGCGCATGCGGATAACCCTTAAAAGTTGTCAGTGGAAGTAAATACGCCGACCCGAAGGCCTTCGGCAGTATAAATCTCGCGACCGTCGACAGTGACCGAACCATCGGCAATGGCCAGGTTCAGCTTGCCCTTGAGGACGCGCTTGATTTGAATGTTATAGGTGACTTTCTTGGCGGTCGGCAAGACCTGGCCGAAGAACTTCACTTCGCCCGAACCCAGGGCACGCCCGCGGCCCGGCAGACCTTGCCAGCCCAGATAGAAGCCGACCAACTGCCACATGGCGTCGAGGCCCAGGCAACCTGGCATCACCGGATCGCCTTCGAAATGGCAGGCGAAAAACCACAGGTCCGGGGTGATATCCAGCTCGGCGACCAATTCACCTTTGCCGTACTTGCCACCCTCTTCGCTGATATGGGTGATGCGATCCACCATCAGCATGTTAGGGGCGGGCAGTTGCGCGTTACCTGGGCCGAATAGCTCGCCGCGGCTACAGCGCAGCAAATCTTCCCGAGTAAAGGCGTTTTGTTTGGTCATGCGAGCTCCTCAATAATCCCATGCGGCAGGGTGGGGCAAATCTTCCCGACCAACTGAAACATACGAGTTCCAGTTCGCCAGCCTACACATAGACTATTGCGTTGTAGTGAAAGTCACAGCGCAAAGGGCAAGAATGTACACTTGTGCACTGAAAATTTAAATCGGGCCGGTTCAGTGGCCCATTCGGGTGCCTAAGACTGCCGCACTTTTGTGTTTAACGCCAGTCGCAGGTGGCCTTTTAGCCATAAGTTACTGGACCCAGCGCAGCAGAATTTGCTCCAGATCAGCTCGTTTGAACGGCTTGGCAAGGTAATCGTTCATTCCGGCCTGCAGGCAGGTTTCCCGATCACCCTGCAAGGCATTGGCGGTCAGGGCAATGATGGGCAGGGTCATGCACCCGGGCAGTTGGCGGATTTGCCGGGTAGCTTCGTAGCCATTGATGATCGGCAGGCGACAGTCCATCAGGATCGCGGCAAAGCGCTCGGTGTTGGCGAAATGAATGGCCTGCGCGCCATCACTGACCATGCTCACTTCGTATCCCAGGCTGCTCAGCATGGCTTCAATGACGGTCTGATTGACCTGGTTATCTTCCACCAGCAAGATTTTACGCCCGGGCGCACACGTCGCTTCCGGCTCAAGTTCAGGCCTTTGGCTGTGTTCTACAGGCTGGTGCAACTCCAGCGGGATTTCCAGGGTGAACACTGAGCCGCGGGTCTCTTCACTGGTGGCGTGCAGCGTGCCACCCATGCGTTCAGCCAACGTGCGGGCGATGGGCAGGCCCAGCCCTGTGCCACCATAGCGCCGCGAAATCGAGCTGTCGGCCTGCTGGAAAGCGGTGAACATGGAGTCCAGTTTTTCGCTGTTGATGCCAATACCGCTGTCGCGTACGACACAGGTAAACCAGATCAATTCGTGATCCAGACGCTGCCAAAGCGGTTCGATACTGATCTGCCCGTGTTCGGTAAATTTCAGCGCATTGCCGATGAGGTTGACCAGGATTTGCCTGATCCGCGTCGGATCCCCCAGTACGTGCAAATCCTGCAAGCCTTCTGAGAGGGTCAGCTGCAAGTGCAGGCCGCGCTGTGCGGCGCTGTGCTGGAAAGCCTGAGCGCAATTGCTGACCAGTTCTGCGAGGTTGAAGGGGATGCGCTCCAGTTCAAGCGCTGACCGTTCGATTCGTGAGAAGTCGAGGATGTCGTTAATGACCTTGAGCAAGTGCTCGGTGGACTCAGACGCCAGGGCGGCATATTCAGCCTGTTCCTCTGTCATCTGCGTGGTTTCCAGCAGTTGCAGCATTCCCAGTACGCCATTCATCGGCGTGCGAAGCTCGTGGCTCATCATGGCCAAAAAGTCGGTTTTGGCCCGGTTGGCCCGTTCGGCTTCTTCGCGGGTCTGAATCAGCTGAGCAATGGCGGCATGTTGCTCTCGGCTGGCTTGCTCAAGCCCATCGGCCAGATTGTTGATGTGCTGGGCCAGACTGCCCAGTTCGCCATCGTCGACGACTGGCAAGGGCGTGGAGTAGTCGCCCTGCTGGATGGCCTTGACCGCTTTGCTCATGTCACTGATGGGCTTGGACAGGTTGGACGCCAGGCGCCTGGCCAACAGGTAGGTGAAGCCCAGGGCAAACAAGGCAAGGATCACGGCCTTGAGCAGGATTTCTTGTTGACGGGTGCTGAACGCCTCCCCGGACATGCCAACCAGCACCCGGCCCAGATAGTCTTCTACCGGTGCTGGTGTCTGGTTATGACTGAGCAAAAAATATTCGCCCGAAGGGCTCTTCTGCAATCGCACTGACGCCTGGAACACTTCTACCTGCGAGCCTTGATCAGCGCCGGGCGGGGAGTGCTCTGCCTGTGCCAGCACCTCGTTTGTACGGTTCTGTACCTGCACAAACTGTACGTGGGGGATGTTCAACGAAGCGTTGATCAGGGTTTCCAGAACGTGGGTGTTCCCCGTCATGAGCCCGTACTCGGTGGCAGGCGCCAATTGGTTGGCGATCAACTGGCCTGTGTGCTTGAGCTCCTGGCGCAAATCCTGGATTCGTACGAACGTAAAAAAACTGATCAACAACAAGGTCAATAACAACGCCGGGCCCAGGCTCATCATCTGCGTGCGGGTGTGAATATCCCACCGACTGCGAGCCATCATGGCAGGGTGTCTCCGACAGTCACCTTGCAGCCAGCAAATACCTCTCCCATATACGTTGTCGTCCTTGACCTGCAGTCGTTCATGTTGAAGTGCAGCAAAGCTGCCTCTTGAAGGTGAGTACCTGAGCGGCATGTTAACCGAGGTCTTGCACTTTTTCAGTCAAAGCCATCTATATGCTATGGGGCTGGTCGCGGGGCATGTGCTCCGTATAATGCCGCCATTGCCACGCTAGATGGAAAACGGGATTGCATATGACTGAACAGCACGCTATTGCGGTCTTGGGAGGCGGAAGCTTTGGCACCGCCGTGGGCAACTTGCTGGCAGAAAACGGTCATCGTGTGTATCAGTGGATGCGCGATCCGGAGCAGGCCGAGGCCATTCGCCTGAATCGCGAAAACCCGCGTTACCTCAAGGGCATCAAGATCCATCCCGGGGTGGAGCCGGTTACTGATCTCAAGGCGACGCTCGATGCCTGCGAGCTGTGTTTTGTGGCCTTGCCGTCCAGCGCCTTGCGCAGTGTGCTGGCCGAACACGCAGAGCGTTTGAGCGGAAAAATGCTGGTCAGCCTGACCAAGGGCATTGAAGCGCACAGTTTCAAACTGATGAGCGAGATCCTTGAAGAAATCGCCCCGCAGGCACGTATCGGCGTTCTGTCCGGGCCCAATCTTGCCCGTGAAGTTGCCGAGCATGCGTTGACTGCCACCGTGGTCGCCAGTGCCGATGAAGACCTGTGCAACCGCGTGCAGGCGGCATTGCATGGCCGAACATTTCGCGTCTATGCCAGTGCCGACCGTTTTGGGGTGGAGTTGGGCGGGGCGTTGAAAAACGTTTACGCAATCATCGCCGGCATGGCCGTGGCGCTGGGTATGGGGGAGAACACCAAGAGCATGCTGATTACCCGTGCCTTGGCCGAGATGACCCGATTTGCCGTTAGCCAGGGTGCCAATCCCATGACTTTCCTCGGCTTGGCGGGTGTAGGCGATTTGATCGTCACCTGCTCATCCCCCAAGAGCCGCAATTATCAGGTCGGGTTTGCCCTGGGTCAGGGCCTCAGCCTGGAAGATGCCGTCACTCGACTGGGCGAAGTGGCCGAAGGGGTGAATACCCTCAAGGTGCTCAAGGTCAAGGCACAGGAACTGAACGTCTACATGCCCTTGGTTGCTGGCCTGCACGCGATTCTGTTCGAGGGTTACACCCTGGATCAGGTCATCGGGCAGTTGATGCGCGGCGAACCCAAGACGGATGTCGATTTTATCTCCACCAGCGGTTTCAACTAAGCACCAAGGGAGCAGCACATGAACGACACTAAAAACGCACCCAAATACGAGTCACTCGTTTTGCGCGTGCTCTGGATGCTGGTTTTTTTGCTGGTCTGGCAAGTCGCGCAACTGGTGCTTGGCGGGCTGGTGCTGGTGCAGCTGATTTACCGTCTGATCTACGGCGCACCCAACGGCGGCCTGATGAATTTTGGCGACAGCCTGAGCCTTTATCTTGCGCAGATTGGTCGGTTTGGCAGCTTTCACACCGAGCAAAAACCTTGGCCTTTTGCCGATTGGCCAGCCCCTCGTGCCCCGGAAGGTGAAGCACCTTACGCGCAGGCCGCCAAGGGCGAAGAGACCAAGCCATGAAGATCTGGATCTTGCGTCACGGCGAAGCCGAGCCTCACGCCCGGCGCGATGCCGAACGCGAACTCACGGCCCATGGTCGTGAACAGGTGCTGCACAGTGCAGCCTTGCTGATTGGCCAGCCACTGGACAGCATCCTGGTCAGCCCTTATGTGCGGGCGCAGCAAACCGCTGAGTTGGTGCGCAAGGCCCTTGGTTTTACCTGCGGCCTCATCACCGTGCCGTGGCTGACACCCGAAAGTGAGCCCAAGTTTGCGGTCAGCAAGCTGCCGGACAGTGGCAATGTACTGCTGGTCAGTCATCAGCCATTTGTGGGCGACTTGATCAGCCTGTTGCTGCATGGTCATTTGCGTCAGCCCCAGCCGATGCAGACGGCCAGCCTGGTGGAGCTTGAGGGTGAATGGCCGCTGGCTGGCAGCATGACCTTGATCGGTGTTCATCACCCCTGATCATTGCAGCGGTTGCACATTTTGGTCGTAGTGAAAGATAGTTGGGGCGGATGAATGGCATTTTGGTGGCTGTGTTGAGCGTCAATCACGCCGCCGCCCCTACTCACTGACCAAGGAATGACTGCATGATTTCGTGGACGACTCCGCCTGACCTGGCGCGCCTTAATGAATTGCGCAAAAACACCATTTGCGACGTGCTGGACATCACCTTCGATGCCTTCGACGACGACTCCATCACTGCAAGCATGGTGGTCGATCACCGAACTCACCAACCTTTTGGCCTGTTGCATGGCGGCGCATCGGTGGTTCTGGCGGAAACCCTGGGTTCGATGGCCAGTTTTATGTGTATCGATACCCAGAAATTCTATTGCGTGGGCCTTGAGGTCAACGCCAATCACCTGCGTGGCGTGCGCAGCGGCCGGGTGAGCGCAGTCGCACGTCCGGTACACATGGGCCGCACAACCCACGTCTGGGACATCCGCCTGAGCGACGACAGCGGCAAACTCAGTTGCATTTCCCGCCTGACCATCGCCGTTGTACCCCTGGGTGAAAACCCGCCCGCGCGGTGATCAAACGGCCAGATAATGGCCGTATTGTCGTCACTCATGGCGCATACGGTCATTGATATGAAGAATTTTCCTACAGACAATAAGGCGTACTTCCTACATTTGGACGCCTTGTATGTCTCGGCAGATTTTTTTCGCCCATGCCAACGGCTTCCCTTCGGCCACGTATGGCAAGTTGTTCAGTGCCCTTGCGCCGGATTTCAGCGTGGTTCACCTGTCACAGCACGGGCATGACCCGCGTTATCCGGTGGACAACAATTGGCACAACCTCGTCGATGAACTGATTTACCACCTGCAACAACAAGCAGAACCCGTGCTGGGTGTGGGTCATTCTCTGGGCGGTATGCTGCACTTGCATGCCGCTATCCGTTGCCCGCATCTGTACAAGGGCGTGGTCATGCTGGATTCGCCCGTGCTGACGCGCACCGATCAGTGGGTGATTCGTGCGGCCAAGCGTTTTGGCCTGATCGATCGCCTGACCCCTGCCGGCCGCACTCTGGGGCGGCGCGAAGAGTTTGCCGACCGTGAGACGGCGCGAGCCTACTTTGCGGGCAAGTCACTGTTCCGCAGCTTTGACCCGGACTGCTTCGAGGCTTACCTGGAGCACGGGTTGCAACCTGTTGATGACCGCTTGCGGTTGAGCTTCGACCCGGCGACCGAAATCGATATCTATCGCAGCGTCCCTGACACCAGTCCCGGCAGGGCCTTTCAGTTGCAGGTCCCGCTGACGGTGGTGCGAGGGCGCGACAGTCGAGTGGTCATGAATCATCATGCCAAAGCCGTTTCGCGCATGCCCAATGGCGAGTCGCTAAGCGTACCGGGCGGACACATGTTTCCGCTGGAGCAACCGCAGGACACCGCCCGCCTGCTCAAACAGATTTTTGCCCGCTGGGAACTTCGTCATTCCGGCCTTTGAAGAGCACTTTGCATGAGTCCTGTGGTTGAAGAAATTCGTCTGAGCCTGCCGCATATCGAGTTGGCTGCGCACATTTTTGGCCCCGAGGATGGCGTGCCCGTGATTGCCCTGCACGGTTGGCTGGACAACGCCAATAGCTTCGCCCGACTGGCGCCAAAGCTTTCGGGCCTGCGCATCGTGGCGCTGGATCTTGCCGGGCATGGCCATTCGGATCATCGCCCGCGCGGGGCAGGGTATGGGTTGGCGGACTACGCCTTTGATGTGCTGTGTGTGGCCGAGCAATTAGGCTGGGAGCGATTTGCACTGCTGGGGCATTCGCTGGGGGCGATTGTCTCGGTGGTTTTCGCCGGATCGTTTCCGCAGCGCGTGACCCGACTGGCGCTGATTGATGGCATTGTGGCGCGCAGTGGCCCCGAAGGGGACGTGGCTGAGCGCATGGGTCAGGCGCTGCAGGCGCAACTCGGCCTGGAGCACAAGCGCAAGTCGGTGCACCCGACCCTCGATCGCGCCGTTGAAGCGCGGATGAAAGGCCTGGTCGCCGTCAGCCGGGAAGCTGCAGAGTTACTGGCCCAGCGCGGTTTGATGCCGGTCCCCGGAGGTTATAGCTGGCGTAGCGACAGCCGCCTGACATTGCCCACACCATTGCGCATGAATGACGAACAGGCCATGTCCTTTATTCGGCGTGTGAGTTGCCCGGCGATGCTGGTGGTGGCCGAGCAGGGCATGCTGGCCAGCCATTCCGAGCTGCTGGATCGACTACCCTTCAACCTGGAACGGTTGCCGGGTGGCCATCATTTGCACCTGAATGACGAAGCGGGGGCGATCCTTGTTGCAGACTGTTTCAATCGGTTCTTCGCCGTTCCTTGACTTGCGGCTACCAACTGTCGAGGCTTGGCGGGTTGAAATGGGAGACGACCATGATAGATCTCTACACCGCTGCGACCCCGAAAGGCCATCCGGTCTCTATCGTGAGGATGCTGAGCCACACGCTAGCTCTCGGTGAAGTATGCCGATGAAAATACCCAATCGTTTTATCCTGGCCTTGAGCCTGAGTTGTCTGAGCCCGTTACTCTGGGCCAGCGATGTGCCCGGTAGCCAGGATTTGCCTGACGTACCGCGTCTCGCGGATGCACAAATTGTCGATTATTCCGTCAAGCCTGACATCGAACGCATTTACCCGATGGGCTCGATCCGCAAGATCAGCGGTCGCCTGCGTTTTGAGGGGCAGGTCAATACCCGTGGCCTGACCACGGCCATCACCTACGAGCTGCCTGCAGAGCACTCGGCCACTGAAGCCTTTACCGCTGCCCGTGAGGCGTTGCAGGAACAGGGCGCCGAACTGTTGTTCTGGTGCCAGGCCCGTGACTGTGGCGAAAGCAGCTTGTGGGCCAATGAGGTTTTCGGTAACTCCAAACTGGTCGGTTCCGATGAGCAGCAATCCTACTTGTTGTTACGTCGCGCAGCTCCCCAGCAGAACCAGCTGGTTGCCTTGTACGGGATCAATCGCGGCAGTCGCAAAGGCTACCTGCATGTGGAGCAACTTCAGGCGAGCGCCGATCTGGGTGAACTGTTGCCTACTTCGGCTACCTTGCAGCGCCAGTTGAAAAGCACGGGTGAGCTGGACTTTCCCAAGCTTGCAGGCGAGCCGGATGCACAGTGGCTGACATTAATCTCCAGGGCATTGAACCTTGATTCAACTTCCCGAGTCAGTTTGACCGGTGCCAAGGCTTCCGCCTGGCGCGATGCGTTGATCAACAACGGTGTACGGGCTGCCCGAATGGAGCTTGGCGACAGCGATGCCAAAGGGCTGCGTATCGAGTTACTGCGCTAGACCCTTGTAAACGACGGCTACACTCTGGGTAGTCGTCGTCCTTCTTTGATTTCTGAATTTTCTGTGGAACACACATGCTCAATAACGATCGCCTGCTGGTGCAGATTCTGCTCCTGGTGTTGTTCGGTGCCAGCCTGTGGGTGATGGCGCCATTCTGGTCGGCCTTGTTCTGGGGCGCGGTGCTGGCGTTTGCCAGCTGGCCCCTGATGCGCCTGCTGACACGTTTGCTCGGAGGGCGCGAGTCGCTGGCTGCGGGCATCCTGACCCTGGGCTGGATGTTGTTGGTGGCCGCGCCGCTGGTGTGGCTGGGGCTCAACCTGGCAGACCATGTGCGCGATGCCACAACCTTCGTCAAGGATGTTCAGCTCGAAGGCTTGCCCGACGCTCCGAGCTGGCTGGGCGGTATTCCCATCGTGGGCGAGCGCCTGGTCGGCATCTGGAACACCATTGACGAGCAGGGCGCTGCGCTGCTCCTGGCAGTCAAACCTTACCTGGGGCAGGTGGGCAACTGGTTCCTGGCCCGAAGTGCACAGATTGGCGGCGGCATTCTTGAGCTGACGTTGAGCATTGTCTTTGTGTTCTTTTTCTACCGTGACGGGCCGCGGCTGGCGAGCTTCGTCCATGGTCTGCTTGAGCGACTGATTGGCGACCGTGCCGACTACTACCAGGAACTGGTGGCGGGCACCGTACAGCGTGTGGTCAATGGTGTGATTGGTACCGCTGCAGCCCAGGCGTTGCTGGCGCTGATCGGCTTCCTGATCGCGGGCGTCCCCGGCGCACTGGTGCTGGGGCTGGCAACGTTCCTGCTCAGCCTGATCCCGATGGGACCGCCGCTGATCTGGGTTCCCGCCACAGCCTGGCTGGCCTGGAAAGGCGAGTACGGGATGGCGGTCTTCCTCGGTATCTGGGGCACCGTGATCATCAGTGGTGTCGACAACGTGCTCAAGCCTTACCTGATCAGTCGCGGTGGCAACCTGCCGCTGGTGATCGTACTGCTCGGTGTGTTTGGCGGGTTGATAGCCTTCGGCTTTATCGGCTTGTTTATCGGTCCGACCTTGCTTGCCATTGCCTACAGCCTGCTGGTGGACTGGAGCTCCAGCCAGCAGAACAAAGGCAAGGTCTAGCCGAACTTGGGTCCGGAACGGGTGTTGTTGCCCTTGGCCAGTCGGTCGTAAAGCACCACATTGACCGTGGCTGCGAGGTTCATGCAGCCAGTGGTCGGGATGTAAATCACGTCTTCGCACCATTCCAGCACGTCTTTGCCCAGTGAGCCGTCCTCGGGGCCGAAAATATAGATCGCCCGGTCCGGATGGGTGTATTCAGGCAAGGAACGTGCGCCCTCGACCATTTCTACCGCGACCGGAATGCAGCCCAGCGGGATGATCTTTTTCAGGTCGTCGATGCCGATCAGCGGGATGTCCTGATGGATTTTCTTGGTATCGGTGACAAAGTCGCGAGCACGTTCGTAACGCTTGCCGGTGTAAAACACCGAGGCAACGCTGTAGCAACCAGCCGCACGCATCACCGAGCCGACGTTTTCTGGCGATTTGGGGTTATACAAACCAATGCAGCTGTACCGTTTGTTTGCCACTTGCCCGAGCCCTTGCGAAAAAAAGACGCGAGTATACGGCATTGGTACGGGGTGGGCTGCTATCTGTAGTCGCTGCCCCAGGCTGCGAAGGGATCTGTGGGGACTCCAAGAAAACGGGTTGCTCCGCAACCCTTCGCAGCCTGCGGCAGCGACTACAGCACAAGGCTATTCGTCTTTCTTCATCAACCCGGCCAGTGCGGCGAACGGGTTGTGGGTGGCCTTGGCAATTTTCGGGCTGCTGGTGGAGCCTTCCGCAAAGTACTGCTGATCGGTGTAGCGCGAGTGCTCGTTGTCATGGCAGTACAGGCACAGCAACTCCCAGTTGGAGCCGTCTTGCGGGTTATTGTCGTGGTTGTGGTCGCGGTGGTGAACGGTCAGCTCGCTCAAGCGCTTGCCGGCAAATTCACGGGTGCAACGGCCGCACACGTGGGGGTACATTTTCAGGGCCTTGTCGCGATAGCCCATTTCACGGTCACGCTGGGCATCAGCCAGAATGCGGTCCAGCTTGGCGGTGTGGGAGGGTGGATTCACCGAACTCATGGGTTCACCTTGTAAGACAAATGACGGTTATGTCGTTAAGTTTAGCTGTTGATCAGCCTTTGATTTTTTCTGCAATCCAGATGGTGTGTCGGGTGCCCTTGTTGCCGTGGGCAAACACCTGGACTTCTTCAGCCTTGAAACCGGCTTTGCGCAGCTTGTCCGAAAACTGTTTGTCGGCACTGGCAGACCATACCGCCAGGACGCCTTTTGGGCGCAAGGCCTTGGCGCAAGCACTCAGGCCACCCGCCGAATACAGCCAGCTATTGGCTTTTTGAGTCAGGCCTTCGGGGCCGTTGTCGACGTCGAGCATGATCGCATCAAACCCGTTGGGCTCGGCTTGCAGCACCTTGGCCACGTCTTCCATGCGGATCACGGTACGCGGGTCTTGCAGGGGGGTGCCCGATTTTTCGCCCAACGGTCCGCGATTCCACTCCACTACGCCTGGCACGAGTTCGGCGACCACCACTTCGGCAGTCTTGCCCAAATGCTTGAGTGCCGAAGCCAAAGTGAACCCCATGCCCAGACCGCCGATCAGTACCCGCGACTGCGGGCGGCCAGCGACTTTGCGGCAAGGGATCTCGGCCAGCGCGTCTTCGGAGCCGTGCATGCGCGTGTTCATCAGTTGGCCGCCGTCGCCGCCCTGAATCTTGATCACGAAGTCTTCGCCATACTCGAACAGGCACAAGGCGCCGCCGTTTTCGGGGATCGGAGTGGTGTCGAGCAAAACAAAACGTTTCATGGAAATCTCATTGAGGGGGGCAAAAACCGCAGGTTACGAGTAGCCTGAGGGCAGACAAGCCGGTCTGGCAACGGAGTGATTGATGAAACGCACTATTCTAACGGCCATTGCAGGGAGCGCGCTCTTGATAAGTGCAGTCCAGGCAACGGAATTGACGACTGTCCCGAGTGCCCCCGTGACCGCCGCGCCGGGTTCACCGGGCACTGCCACGCCAACCCCGTACCCGCAAGTCACCCCGCGCGCCGTGCCCAAGCCGGTTGCCGGGAGTGGCAGCCTGATCCCGCTGCCCCCGATTGATCTGCCACAACCGCCCAAAGACCAGCCGCTGCCGGGGCTTGAACTCAAGGACGGGAAGGGTAAGGCACTGCAAGACTGACCGCTGACAAAAGCCTGTAGCCGCTGACGAGCGAAGCGGCTACAGGTGTGCTCAGCTAATCCCCAGCACCTTGAACACAAATGCGTATTCCAGTGCCACGTCGCGCAAACCCTGATAGCGACCGCTCATCCCGCCGTGTCCTGCTTCAAGTTCGGTCTTGAGCACAAGCAGATTGTCGTCAGTCTTGGTGGCGCGAAGCTTGGCCACCCACTTGGCCGCTTCCCAATACTGGACGCGGCTGTCGTTGTACCCGGCAATCACCAGCATCGCCGGATACGCTTGTGCCGTGATGTTTTCGTACGGTGCGTAGGCTTTGATCCGGTCGTATACCTCAGGCTCTTGCGGGTTGCCCCATTCGTCATACTCGGTGACGGTCAGCGGCAAGTCCGGGTCGAGCATGGTGTTGAGCACGTCCACAAATGGCACTTCGGCAATCGCCGCCTTGAACAGCTCGGGGCGTTGATTGAGCACTGCGCCAATCAGCAGGCCGCCCGCACTGCCACCACTGATGACCAACTGTTCGCTTCGGGTCAGGCCCTGATCGATCAGGTGTTCGGCACAGGCGATGAAGTCGCTGAACGTGTTGTGCTTGTGTTCCTGCTTGCCTGAGCGGTACCAGGCCTCACCCAGTTCGCCGCCCCCGCGCACGTGGGCAATGGCAAAGGCTACGCCGCGATCCAGCAGGCTCAGGCGGGCGTGGGAAAACCACGGGTCGAGACTCTCGCCGTAGGCGCCGTAGCCATACAGGTAGAGCGGCACAGGCTGGCCCACCACGTCGCGCTTGACCACCAGGCTGATCGGCACCTGGGTGCCATCTGGAGCGGTGGCCCACAGGCGATGGCTTACATAATCATCGGCATTGAAGGGTCCCAGCACCGGTGTTTCCTTGAGTACGACTTGTTCGCCAGTATTGAGCGTCAGTTGCCGTACTTGCGCAGGGCGATTTAGCGCCTCATAGCGCAGGCGGATGTGTGCGCTATCAAATTCCAGGCTGTCCTGAACATACAAGCTGTAGGCGGCGTCCGGTAATTGCACGCGATACGACGGCAAACCGTTGGGGCGGACTTCGATGATCGGCAACCCACCTTCGCGCAGGCTCAGGCACAAGGCTTGGGCGTTCAGGCTCAAGCCTTCCAGCATTACGCTGTCGTGATGGGCGATCAGAAGCTGCCAGTCATTGCGTGTCGGCACCTCGCCAAAGGCGTAATACAGCGCAAAGTTGATCCCGTCCTGGTTGGTGCGGATAAACCACGCCCATTGCCTCTCGTGCAGGCCGTGATCGACGCTGTAGTCGTGCCCTTCAACCCGTGCCGCCAGGCAGCTAAAGGCCTGGCGCGGCTGATTGGCGTCCAGCACCCAGCTTTCACTGGTGGTTTTGCTGTTGAGCAGCAGAATCAGCTGGCGCTCGGAACTCGAACGATAGCAATGCAGGAAAAAGCGTCCGTCCGGCTCATGAAATACCTCGTGGGCGTCTGTCTCGCCCAAGGTATGACGCAATAGTTTGTGTGGGCGATGGGTGTCGTCCAGTTCGGCAAAAAACAGCGTCTGGCTGTCATTGGCCCACGTCATGCTGCCATCACACTCTTCAAACGGCAGCTCGGTGACTGCGCCGGTGCTCAGCTCTTTGACAAACAGGCGATAGACCTCTTCGCCGCTGGTGTCCAGGCTATAGGCAAGGCGCTGGTGATCCGGGCTGATGCTGAAGGCGCCCAGAGAAATAAAGCCGCCCGCGGCCAAGGCGTTCGGGTCCAGCAACAAGTGCTCTGCGTTTTCGTCGACCTGCTGGCTGTCATCGGCCGGGCGCGGGCAGCGGTAATGGCGAGCATACTCATCACCGGCGTTGGTGCGCGTGTAATACAGATACGGCCCCCAGGGCGAGGGCAGCGACAGATCGGTCTCGCGAATTCGGCCCTTGATCTCTTGAAACAGCGTCTCACGCAATTGGGCCTGGTCGGCCAGTTGCTCCTCCTGATAGCTGTTTTCGGCTTTCAGGTAGTCCAGAACCTCATCGCTATCGCGATTTTGTAACCACGAGTAGGGGTCTGAACCCTCGACTTTATGTGCGATAGGGGCGCTATTTGCGTAGGCTGATTCGGTCATTGAGTGTTCTCTGAAACCTGCATGAAAAGAAGTGGAGCTGACGGCGTTGCAGCCGCACTGTCTAAAAGCCGTTATCATAGCGTCTCATTGCCTGCCGACCATGGATACCATGACCGAGAACGACTATCTGATCGCATGGGGCCTTTACGCCTTTGCTGCTGCGGGCTGCCTGCTCGTATGGTGCCGAATGACCCGCTTCATGTGGCGCTGGTTGCGCGAGCCGCTGCGTGTGTTAATGGCTGTGTTGCTGTTTAGCCCGACCATCATTGACCCGGTCAAGGAGCAGTTTGCACCGGCCGTGGCGATCACCGCCCTGGACCTGGCCTTCAAAGTCGGCAACAACGTTTGGCGCGCCGTCTCTGACTTGCTGATGTACACCATTATCGCGTTTTGTGTGTACGCCGTATTTGCGTTGATCCGCTGGCCCATCGAGCGCGCCAGCAAGGCTCGCAAGGCACAGGCCGACGCGTCGGCACAAGCGGCTAAACACGATCCTGAAGACGACCAGCCTTTTGGCTCGGCTGGCAATGATCGTTATGTGCCACCTGGCGCGTCGCGTGCATCGGCCCCGTCCCGGGTCGAGCCGCGGTTGTAATCCTATTTCGTCGAGCCTGAATGCGAGTGTGCGAGCGTGTGTGAATTATTGGGCATGAGCGCCAACGTCCCGACCGATATTGTGTTCAGTTTCACCGGCCTGATGCAGCGTGGCGGGCGTACCGGCCCGCACCGTGATGGCTGGGGTATTGCCTTTTATGAGGGGCGTGGTCTGCGCCTGTTCCAGGACCCGGCCGCCAGTTGCGACTCCGAAGTCGCGTTGCTGGTTCAGCGTTACCCGATCAAGAGCGAAGTGGTCATCGGGCATATCCGACAGGCCAACGTGGGCAAGGTATGCCTGTCGAACACGCATCCGTTTGTCCGTGAACTGTGGGGGCGCAACTGGTGTTTTGCGCACAATGGCCAATTGGCCGATTTGTCGCCGAGCACCCGCTTTTACCGCCCCATTGGCGACACCGACAGCGAAGCGGCGTTTTGTGACTTGCTCAATCGGGTGCGCGAGAAATTCCCCGAGCCGGTTGACGTCGAAAGCATCCTGCCGGTGCTGGTAGAGGCCTGCGCCGAGTTTCGCAGCAAAGGTGTCTTCAACTGCCTGCTCAGCGACGGAGACTGGTTGTTCTGCTACTGCTCGACCAAGCTGGCGCAAATTACCCGCCGCGCCCCGTTTGGTCCGGCGCGCCTGAAAGATGTCGACGTGATCGTCGATTTTCAGGCCGAAACAACGCCCAACGATGTGGTCACCGTGATCGCCACCGAGCCTTTGACCGAAAACGAAACCTGGACGCGCTATGAGCCGGGCCAATGGAGCCTGTGGCGACGCGGCGAATGCGTCAGCCAGGGCACAACCGAATAAGGATGGGCGGACATGTTCTTGAGCTACCTGCGGTTGGTGTTGTTTACCATTGGTTTGTTGATGGGTGTGCAAGTGCCAGGGTTCATCAATGATTATGCCAATCGCGTCGAAGCTCATCTGATCGAAGCCCAGACCGGGCTGGCGGGTTTCCAGAACACCGCCAACCAGTTTTTCAAGGGCGACCTGCAAGCGTTGGTGGCGCATTACCAGGCCAGCGACGACCCGGTGTTTCGCAGTGATGCCACAAGCCTGGGCACCTTGCTGAACCGTCAGCGCCTGCTCGATGATCAGTTCCAGGCCATGCAGGGCCCGTGGTACATGCGCGCCCTGCAAGTGGCCTATGCGGCCGACCCGGCCATCCGCGAAGAAACCCTGAACGCCTACACCTACCAGGTGTTGCTGTCGCCGGGGGCAATCGGCTGGGCGATGGCGGGGGCCTTGCTGTTCTCCTTCGTCATTGAAGGATTCTTGCGGCTGGTGGATTGGGTCGTGCTGGGCGGCAAGCGCCAGCGTGAACGCCTGGCCCGTCGCGAGCGCAGTTACTAAGCTCACCCTGTTCCAGGGGCAGAGCGTGTTAAGCAATCAAATTTTTCTTATGTCCGAGTCCGGCTTTTATTAGTTGGACGAACGGCGTGCACCTGTCGAAAAATGGCCCGCACTTAAACTATAAAAAGACCACAGGAGCATCATCGTGAGCCGCCTGTTATTGAATTGCGACATGGGTGAGAGTTTCGGCAGCTGGACCATGGGCCTGGATGCCGACGTCATGGCGTTTATCGATTGCGCCAACATCGCCTGCGGCTTCCACGCGGGAGACCCGGGCATCATGCGCAAAACCGTGGCACTGGCCGTGGCGCATGACGTGATAATCGGTGCCCATCCGGCGTATCAGGACCTGGCGGGCTTCGGTCGCCGCTCGATGGCCTACTCGGCGCAAGAGCTGCAAGACCTGCTGCATTATCAGATCGGTGCGCTGGACGGTATTTGCCGCGCCCAGGGCACACGGGTCAGCTACGTCAAGCCTCACGGCGCGATGTACAACGACATGATGGCCAATCCCGCGCAACTGCGGGCAGTGATCCAGGCCCTGGCCGCTTATGATTCAAGCCTGCCGCTGATGCTGATGGCCACACGTGACAACAGCGCTGCGCAGGCCATTGGTGATGAGTTCGGCGTGACCCTGTGGTTCGAAGCCTTTGCCGACCGCGCTTACGACAGTGCCGGGCGCCTGGTCTCCCGACAGTTGCCGGGTGCCGTGCATCACGAGGCTGATGTCATCGTGCAACAGGCCCTGACCATCGCAGCGGGCAAGGCGCTGATTGCCAGTGATGGCAGCGCCTTGCATCTGCACGCCAATACCCTGTGTGTGCATGGCGATAACGCCAGTTCAGTGGCTGCAGTGCAGCAGATTCGCGATGCCCTGAATCAGCAGGCGCAGGCATGAAGCCGCGTATCGAAGTGGTGGCTATCGATTGCCTGATGCTGCGTTTGTTCGATGAGATTGCCGAAACCAACATGCCCTGGATGCTGGCGCTCAGCGAGCGGCTGCGAGCCAGCTTTGCCGGGTACCTGATCGATCTGGTGCCGTCTTACACCACCATGATGGTGCATTACGATGGCTTGGCGCTGAGCCCGGCCCAGGCCCGTGAGTTGATTGCCCTGGCGCTGACTGACCTGCGCCCTGAGACCCAAAACCTTGGGCAATGCCATGTTCTGCCGGTGTGGTACGACGTGAGCGTTGGCCCGGAGCTTACGTTGCTGGCCCAGCGCGCAAGTTGCCCGGTCAGTGAGGTTATTCGCCGTCACAGCGACCATGAGTATCAGGTGTTTGCCTTGGGGTTTGCCCCCGGTTTTGCCTTTATGGGGCTGGTGGAAGAAGCCCTGGCCGCACCGCGCCTGGCGACTCCGCGAAAACGCGTGGCCAGCGGAAGCGTCGGCATCGCCGAGCGCCAGACCGCTGCTTACCCGGCGCAATCACCCGGCGGCTGGAACCTTGTCGGGCGTACACCGAGCGCGCTGTTCGACCGTGAACGGGATGGCTACAGCCTGATGCAACCCGGCGATACGGTTCGGTTCGAACCTGTTTCCCGCGCCGAATTCATCCGTCTGGGTGGCGACGATACTCCTCAGGAGGCACTGGCATGAGCCGTTTATTGATTCAGGCCAGCACCCCATTGTGCCTGTTGCAAGACCGCGGGCGCTTTGGCGTGCGGCATCTGGGCGTGACCCAGGGCGGGGCAGCGGACTGGTTGTCGATGGCGTGGGCAAATTGGTTATTGGGTAATTCGCCGGATGCGGTTGTTATCGAAATCACCCTTGGCGGCTTGACCCTGGTTGCGCAAGACGATTGCACCCTGGCACTGGCGGGCGCTGACCTTGCTGGCGCAGTGGACGGGCAGGTACTCAAGCCTTGGCGCAGTTTTGCCCTGAAAAAAGGCCAGACCCTGACCCTTGCCCAGCCGCTGCTCGGTGCTCGGGCTTACCTGGCCGCTCCTGGGGGATTTGAGGCGCCCCAAGTATTGGGCAGTTGCGCCACCGTGGCCCGCGAACAACTGGGCGGGCCGGATGGTTTGGGACGCGGGCTGGCGGCAGGCGCTGAACTGAAGTATGCCGGGCATGGGCAGCCGTTGCGCGAACTGGCCCGTGAGCTGCAACCCGTGTTCAGCTCCAACCCCGCGCTGGACGTGGTATTAGGTGCACAAATCGGTGCCTTCAGCGGCCAAAGCACGTTCGATGCCTTCAACAGCCCTTGGACCCTGGACACCCGTGCCGATCGAATGGGTATCCGTTTACTGGGGCCGGCTCTGGTCTATCAGGGCGCACCGATGATTTCAGAAGGGATACCGTTGGGGGCGATTCAGGTACCGCCCGATGGTCAGCCGATCGTGCTGCTCAATGACCGTCAAACCATCGGTGGCTACCCGCGACTGGGGGCATTGACGCCATTGGCACTGGCGCGACTGGCCCAGTGCTTGCCAGGGGAGGGGGTGACTATGCGCCCGACCACGCAAGAGACTGCGCAGCGTCAGATGGTCGGGTTCATGCAGCGGTTCGTGCAGTAAATCTTGCAGGAGCGGGGTTGCTCGCGACTTCAGTCAACCCGGTGCATCAGGCATGTCGCGTTGATGCCATCGCGAGCAAGCCCGCTCCCACACGGTAAGCGCGGTACTACTTGGCCAAAAACCGCATCCCTTCTTCCAGCCCCTCAAGGTTCAGCGGGTACATGCGGTCTTCGATCAGATCGCGCACGATCCCGATGGACGCCGTGTAGTTCCAGGTGTCCTTGGGGTACGGGTTAATCCAGATGAGCTTTTTGTACTTCTCCATAAAGCGCTGCATCCACTTGTAACCCGGCTCTTCGTTCCAGTGTTCGACACTCCCCCCCGCATGGGTGATTTCATACGGCCCCATCGCCGCGTCGCCGATAAAAATCACTTTGTAATCGGCTCCGTACTTGTTCAGCAGGTCCTGGGTTGAAATGCGCTCAACCTGGCGGCGCTGGTTGTTCTTCCACACCGATTCATAGATGAAGTTGTGAAAGTAGTAGTACTCCAGATGCTTGAACTCGGTCTTGCAGGCCGAAAACAATTCCTCGCAGGTTTTCACATGGGAGTCCATCGAACCGCCGATGTCGAACAGCAACAGCAGCTTGATGTTATTGCGCCGTTCGGGACGCATCTGAATGTTCAGCAGGCCGGCATCGCGGGCGGTGTGATCGATGGTGCCGTCAATATCCAGCTCATCCGCCGCTCCCTGGCGGGCGAATTTGCGCAGGCGGCGTAATGCGACCTTGATATTGCGCGTACCCAGTTCGACCTGGTCGTCGAGATTTTTGTACTCGCGCTGCTCCCAGACCTTGGCAGCCTTGCCCTGGCGCGCGCCCGCATCGCCCACACGAATGCCTTCGGGGTGATAGCCACCCGAGCCGAACGGGCTGGTGCCGCCCGTGCCGATCCATTTGTTGCCACCGGCATGGCGCTCCTTTTGCTCCTCAAGACGTTGCTTGAATGCCTCGATCAGCTTGTCCAGACCGCCCAGGGACTGGAGTTGCGCACGATCCTCGTCGCTCAGGGAACGCTCGAATTCCTTGCGCAGCCAGTCTTCGGGAATCAGGGCCTCAAGGTGTTCGTTGAGGTTTTGCAAGCCATTGAAGTAGGCGCCAAAGGCTCGGTCGAACTTGTCGAAATGACGTTCGTCCTTCACCAGAATCGTGCGCGCCAGGTAATAAAATTCGTCCATGTCGGCGAAGGTCACGCGGTGTTTCAGGGCGTTGATCAGGTCCAGCAGTTCACGCACTGAAACCGGCACCTTGGCCGCACGCATTTCATTGAACAGATTAAGCAGCATGCTTATCGCCTTCTTGAAAAATCAGCGATTGGGGCGACGGCTCATAAACGCCAGGCGCTCAAGCAATTGCACGTCCTGCTCGTTTTTCACCAGCGCACCGGCCAGTGGCGGGATGGCCTTGGTCGGATCGCGTTCGCGCAATACCGCTTCGCCGATATTGTCGGCCATCAGTAGCTTGAGCCAATCCACCAGCTCGGAGGTCGAAGGTTTTTTCTTCAGGCCAGGCACTTTGCGCACGTCGAAAAAGACGTCAAGGGCTTCGCTGACCAGCTCTTTCTTGATGTTCGGGAAGTGAACATCAACGATTTTCTGCAGCGTGGTGCGGTCCGGGAAACTGATGTAGTGGAAGAAGCAGCGGCGCAGGAAGGCGTCCGGCAACTCTTTCTCGTTATTGGAGGTAATGATGATGATCGGGCGAACCTTGGCCTTGATCGTTTCATCTGTCTCGTAAACGTAGAACTCCATCTTGTCGAGTTCTTGCAACAGGTCGTTGGGGAACTCGATGTCGGCCTTGTCGATTTCGTCGATCAGCAGGATGACCCGTTCTTCAGCCTCGAAGGCTTCCCACAACTTGCCCTTTTTCAGGTAGTTGCGAACATCGTGCACCTTGTCGACACCCAGTTGCGAGTCACGCAGGCGGCTGACGGCGTCGTAC
This sequence comes from Pseudomonas sp. MF06569, assembly GCF_059862735.1. NCBI lineage: Bacteria > Pseudomonadati > Pseudomonadota > Gammaproteobacteria > Pseudomonadales > Pseudomonadaceae > Pseudomonas > Pseudomonas sp. MF06569. Next base: position 29,494 of record NZ_JCBCUZ010000018.1, read on the forward strand.
TCGTACAGGCCCTGGTGGGCCTTGGTCGTGGACTTGATATGCCAGGTGATCAGCTTGCAGCCAAAGGACTCGGCCAGTTGCTCGGCCAGCATGGTCTTGCCGGTGCCGGGCTCGCCCTTGACCAGCAGCGGGCGCTCCAGGGTGATTGCTGCGTTGACCGCCAGCTTCAGGTCATCGGTGGCCACATAGGCGCGAGTGCCTTCGAACTTCATCTGTTATTCCTCAAACCATGACCCGGGTCCTGCATGGGGCAGGGCGGGGGAACTAAAAGTATGTCCGACTATAACGCGCCGCCCGCCGAACATGAACGCAGACGCACCATTCAGTCTCTGAATGAAGCGTCACGTCATGACTGGACGCATGTCGGCGTGAGGCCTACCCTTGGGATCTTCCCAAAAGGTGCACAAGGACCCCGCCATGAGCCGCATTTTTGCAGACAACGCCCAATCCATCGGCAACACGCCTTTAGTGCAGATCAACAGCATTGCACCCCGTGGCGTGACAATCCTGGCCAAGATCGAAGGCCGTAATCCCGGTTATTCGGTCAAATGCCGAATTGGCGCCAACATGATCTGGGATGCCGAAAGCCGCGGCGTGCTCAAGCCGGGCATGACCATCATCGAGCCTACGTCGGGGAACACGGGGATCGGCCTGGCGTTTGTCGCAGCAGCGCGCGGTTATAAATTGACGTTGACCATGCCGTCATCGATGAGCATAGAACGGCGCAAGGTGCTAAAGGCGCTGGGGGCCGAGCTGGTGTTGACCGAGCCGGCCAAGGGCATGAAGGGCGCTATCGACAAGGCCGCAGAAATCCAGGCCAGCGACCCGGCGCGGTACTTCATGCCGCAGCAGTTTGAAAATCCGGCCAACCCGGCGATTCATGAAAAAACCACGGGTCCGGAAATCTGGAACGACACCGATGGGGGCGTTGACGTGCTGGTTTCTGGCGTCGGTACCGGCGGTACGATTACCGGGGTTTCGCGCTATATCAAGCACACCCAGGGCAAGCCGATTTTGTCGGTGGCAGTTGAGCCCATCACTTCGCCGGTGATTACCCAGGCGCTGGCGGGGGAAGAAATCAAGCCTTCGCCGCACAAGATCCAGGGTATCGGCGCCGGTTTCGTACCGAAAAACCTTGATCTGTCGATTGTCGACAAGGTCGAGCTGGTCAGCGATGACGAATCCAAGGCCATGGCCCTGCGCCTGATGCAGGAAGAAGGCATCTTGTGCGGGATCTCCTGCGGGGCTGCGATGGCCGTGGCGGTGCGCCTGGCAGAAACCCCGGAAATGCAAGGCAAGACCATTGTCGTGATCCTTCCGGATTCGGGTGAGCGCTACCTGTCGAGCTTCCTGTTCAGCGACATGTTCAGTGAGCAGGAGCTGCACCAGTAAACACGGGCCTGTAGCCGCCGGCGCAGCCTGCGCCAGCGGCTACGGTTGTTGCTGACCCACGTCAAAGCGATTTGCTCCTCAACATGCATAATCATTATCCTTCGCGTAGTACATTGCTCCGAATATTGGTTTCGATGGGTTTTGTCCTACGTCGCTAGTGTTTATCATGGCCGGCTGCCACGTCGGGCTATTGGTGCCGCACGGTATTTTCGAGGAGTTGTTGCATGACCTTATCCTTCGCCATCAAGGCAGGGCTCATACTGCTGTTTGTCGGCAGCATCCTTTACGTGCATTTTCGCGGTAAGGCACGGCTGCCGGTGTTACGCCAGTTCGTCAACCACTCAGCGTTCTTTGCGCCCTACAACGCCCTGATGTACTTGTTCTCCGGCGTACCGTCCAAACCGTACCTGGACCGCAGCAAGTTCCCTGAGCTGGATGTCCTCAAGGACAACTGGCAAGCGATCCGCGAAGAAGCCATGCACCTGTTCGACGAGGGCTACATTCGCGCCGCAGAAAAAAACAACGACGCCGGCTTTGGCTCGTTCTTCAAGAAAGGCTGGAAGCGTTTTTACCTCAAGTGGTACGACAAGGCGTTGCCATCGGCCGAGTTGCTGTGCCCGAAAACCGTTGAGCTGGTCAACAGCATCCCCAATGTCAAAGGCGCGATGTTTGCCTTGCTGCCGGGCGGTAGCCACCTCAACCCGCACCGTGATCCGTTTGCCGGATCGCTGCGATATCACCTGGGGCTGTCGACCCCCAACTCCGATGCCTGCCGTATCTTCGTCGATGGCGAGGAATACGCGTGGCGTGATGGTGAAGACGTGATGTTCGACGAGACCTACGTGCATTGGGTCAAGAATGAGACCGACATGACTCGCGTCATCCTGTTTTGCGATATCGAACGCCCGCTTACCAGTCCCTTCATGACCCGTATCAACCGCTGGGTCAGCGCGCAACTGGGTAAAGCCACTGCGCCGCAGAACCTCGATGATGAGCGCGTAGGCGGCATCAACAAGGCGTACGCCTGGAGCAAAACCTTCAGCGATCGCTTCAGCGGCGTGGTCAAGCAATGGAAGCGCCGCAATCCCAAGTTGTATCGCATAGCCCGCCCGATATTGGCAGTGCTGGTGCTGGTACTGCTGTGGCGTTGGTTGTTTGGCTGATTTCACAACATAAAAAAACCGCTCATGAGTGAGCGGTTTTTTTTGGATTATTAAAGCGGGCTGCCTGCTAAAACACCTGAAGGTTCATCTGCTTTGCTGCCATTGACTGCAACGCGTAAAAAACGCTGCTGAGTGGCTGAAGTGGCCGCACCTCGGGGTTTACTCTCACTGTGGGGCTTGGTCTTTTGTGAGGCGGGTGTTGGGGTCATGACCGGCATATCGCCACCATTTTGGTTATTTATTGTACAGCGCAAATGACGCTAGTCCTTCTTCAGGTCTATAACAAGCTTCGCAACCGGCTCTGGTTGGGGGTGGCGAAACACAGTCCGCAGAGCTCTGAGCCGCACCAGATGGATAAGTCGAATGACCAGGGTTCCCTGGCCTTCCAGAGGGGTACTTCTTCCCATGAAAAGTGAACGCCATCCCCCCACCCATTGAATGCGTCAAGTGCCAGGGCGTCGATGGGTCTGAACACTATGGCTTCACCGGACTGTGTTGGCAGTGCGTTGGCCAGTATTGAGCAAGCTGCTGTCCTGGCCTGTGATTTAAAAAGCTGGTGCTTGAGCCGGGTTCTGGGTTTTGGCATAGAGCTGTCTGAGCGAATGTGTAGCTCTTCGTTTTACTCGACTCTCGCCCATTCTTAATCAGTTGAGTCGTTGCATTTAATGTCGGGCGCTGGTTATAGTCGACGCTCGATATCCTCTCTTCAAAAAGATCAGCCCATGCCGGTTTCCTTTCCACATAGCGTTGTCGTTTCAGCAGTCACTGCTGGCGTCGTGCCGTGTGCAAACCAGCAGCCTGCGCAGATCAGTCACTACCCACCTCCTGTCAGTCGCACTGTGGTGTACGTCGTCGTATCGCCACCGGGTGTTGTTGCGGGCTGAGCTGATCGCTCGGCTGCCCGTACCCGTCTAAAAAACCATTGAACTTCAGTTTCGGCTGAGTCGGCTTTTTTGCCTGATGACAGGTGTTATCCATGTTTTATATGACTAAAGAGTCCGCGCTGGCGGCTGCTTCCACGTGCCTGTTTGTACTGCTGTGGAGCAGCGGTGCGATTTTCTCCAAATGGGGGCTGGCTCACGCCTCGCCGTTTGCCTTTTTGTTGATCCGTTTTGCCATTGCCTTGATGGCTTTGGTGCTGATCATCCCGTTGATGAAGTTTCAGATGCCCCGTGGCGCCAGGGCGATCAGTTATGCGATGGCAACGGGTGTGGTGTTGCTGGCGGCGTATCAGATTTTTTATCTGTTGGCACTGGAACTGAAAGTGACGCCCGGCGTCATGGCCACGGTGATGGGTGTGCAGCCGATTCTCACTGCCGTGATCATGGAGCGTAAACACTCCTTGAGCCGCTCCCTCGGGTTGCTGCTGGGGCTGGCCGGGCTGGTTCTGGTGGTGTACCAGAACATCGGTCTGGCGGGTTTGTCGTGGGCCGGGATGTTGTTTGCCCTGTTGGCCCTTGCCAGCATGACGGCAGGGACCTTGATGCAAAAACGCATCACCCGGAATCCCCTCGGCACACTGCCGTTGCAATACCTTGCAGGTCTGCTGGTGTGCGCGGTGTTTGTGCCGTTCCAGCCATTTCACTTCGAACACGGCGCGGGCTTTGTGGTGCCGGTGTTGTGGATGGGGCTGGTGGTTTCGGTGATGGCAACCTTGCTGCTGTACCGGATGATTGCCCGAGGCAACCTGGTCAACGTCACCAGCCTGTTCTATCTGGTGCCCGCCGTGACTGCGGTCATGGACTACCTGATTTTCGGCAACAAGCTGGCAGCGTTGAGTGTGCTCGGGATGGCCATGATTATCATCGGGTTGATGTTTGTGTTCCGTAAGACCACCTGAGGATACTGCTTGTGTAGCCGCTGCGGCAGCGGCTACAGATTCAGGTTTTGGCCAACGCTCCGGGCTTGAGCACCAGCCACAGCGCCACGGCGATCAGCAGCCCGCCATACAGGTGCGCCATTGACAGCGGCTCACCCAGAAACAGCGCGCCCCACAGCACGCCAAACGGCGGGATCATGAACGTTACGGTCATGGATTTGACCGGTCCAATGCTTGTCAGTAAGCGGAAGTACAGGATGTAGGCAAATGCCGTGCACACCAGCCCCAGTCCCAGCAACGATAACCACACACTCATTCCACCCCAGCTCACGGGTGGCTGATTAATCACACTCAGGCCAAACAGGGGCAACAGGAACAGGGTTGCCCCAAGCATGCTGCCCAGGGCCGAAAGCCGTGGGTCAAGACCGCCTTGCTGGTCCAGCCAGCGGCGGGCCAGAAAGCCGGCAAAGCCATAAAAGGTGGTGGCCAGCAGGCAGGCGAGGGCGCCCATCAGCAAGTCCAGATTGAAAGCAACCGGCCCGGCCCGGGTCAAGATCCCTACTCCGAGTAATCCCAGAAACACCCCGGCCATTTTGGTCAGGGTCAGTTTTTCGCTGAAAAACAGACCGCCAATCAACACGCCCATCAACGGGGTGGTGGCGTTGAAAATGGATGAGTAACCGGCAGGCAATACCTGGGCCGCCACCGAATACAGTGTGGCCGGAACGCCGGAGTTGATAACCCCCAGAATCAAAATGACCTTGAGCTTGCCGCCGAAATCCCAGCGCACGCGCATCAGCGCCAAGATCACCACCAGGCCTGTAGCGGCGATGGATACCCGAAAGAATGCAGTAGGAATGGTCCCAAGCACTGGTGCGATGATCCGCATAAATAGAAAGCTGGCCCCCCAAATGCCTGCTAACGACAGCATGCGCACCAAATCGACAAGTCTCACGGGATTTTCCTTAAAAGGTTTAAGCCGCGCAGTGTAGGTGATGCTACGGACAAGACAACGCGCTAATTCCTACAGATTCGTGCATGAGCGCCTAAATCTGCGACAATCCGCCCCCTGCATTTACGAAGATTTTGCGCACCTGATGACTGACGAATCGCCTGCTATCGACCAACTGTTGAAAAACCTTGATCAAGCCATGATCGCCGATCGCCACAAGCTGCGTCGGCAACTGCATGAGCTGCGCAAAAAGCCTGACGAGGCCAAGCTGGCCGTCTGGGCCGAGCGGGTCCAGGCATCCTGTGCGCAGGTGACAGCACGGGCGGCCAGTGTGCCGTTGATTCGCTATGACGAAAATCTGCCGATTGCCGCCAAGCGCGATGAGATCAAGGCGGCGCTGCTCAAACATCAGGTGTTGATTCTGGCGGGTGAGACCGGCTCGGGCAAAACCACCCAATTGCCGAAAATCTGCCTTGAAATCGGCCGTGGACAACACGGTCTGATTGGCCACACTCAGCCGCGCCGGATCGCTGCGCGCAGCGTTGCCAGCCGGGTAGCCGAAGAGCTGGGCACGCCACTGGGCGCATTGGTCGGCTATCAGGTGCGGTTTGAAGATCAGAGCGATTCCAATACCCTGGTCAAGTTGATGACCGATGGCATCCTGCTGGCCGAAACCCAGCACGACCGCTATCTCGAGCGCTATGACACGATCATCGTCGATGAAGCTCACGAACGCAGTCTGAACATCGATTTCCTGCTGGGTTATCTGAAGATTCTGCTGCCGCGCCGTCCGGACCTGAAAGTCATCATCACGTCGGCGACCATCGATCTGGAGCGCTTCTCCAAGCACTTCAATGACGCGCCAATTGTCGAGGTGTCGGGCCGTACCTTCCCGGTCGAGACCTGGTATCGCCCGTTGACCTCCGAGCAGGACGAAGAGGGCAACAATGTCGAAGAAGACCTGAGTGTCGATCAGGCCATCATTGCCACGCTGGACGAAATTGCGGCCTTCGAGCGCAGTGAGCGCAAAAGCCCTGGCGACGTGCTGGTGTTTTTGCCCGGTGAACGCGAAATTCGCGATGCCGCCGACATGTTGCGCAAGGCGCAGCTCAAGCACACTGAAATTTTGCCGTTGTACGCGCGGCTGTCGCCTGCCGAACAGCAGCGGATTTTCCAGTCGCACCCGGGCCGTCGTGTGGTACTGGCGACCAACGTGGCGGAGACTTCGCTCACGGTTCCGGGCATTCGCTATGTGATCGACAGTGGTACGGCCCGTATCAGTCGTTACAGCTACCGGGCCAAGGTACAGCGTCTGCCGATCGAGGCGATTTCCCAGGCCAGCGCCAACCAGCGCAAGGGGCGTTGCGGCCGGGTCGAACCGGGTATCTGTGTGCGGCTGTATGCCGAAGAAGACTTTAACGGCCGCCCGGAGTTTACCGATCCCGAGATTTTGCGTACCAACCTTGCGGCAGTAATCCTGCAGATGCTGCACCTGCGTCTGGGCGAAATTACCGCATTTCCGTTTATTGAGCCGCCGGATGGCAAGGCGATCACCGACGGTTTCAACCTGCTGCAAGAGTTGTCGGCGGTTAACCGCGAGAATCAGCTCACGCCACTGGGGCGCCAGTTGGCACGTTTGCCGGTGGACCCGCGCATGGGCCGTATGTTGCTCGAAGCCGCCAAGCTCGGCAGCTTGCAGGAAGTATTGATTGTCGCCAGTGCGATGTCGGTGCAAGACCCGCGTGAGCGACCGCCGGAGCGTCAACAAGCGGCGGATCAGGCCCACGCTCAATGGAAAGATGTCGACTCTGACTTCGCCGGTCTGATCAACGTATGGCGCGGCTTTGAAGAGCAGCGCCAGGCGTTGACGGCCAGCCCGTTGCGTAACTGGTGCCGCAAAAACTTCCTCAACTACCTGCGGTTGCGCGAGTGGCGTGATTCCCATCGGCAATTGAGCCTGATCTGTCGCGATATGCAGCTCACGGTCAATCAAGAGCCCGCCGACTACCCGAAATTGCACAAGGCGGTGCTGTCCGGTTTGCTGAGCCAGATCGGTCAAAAAACCGAAGACGGCGATTACCTGGGCGCGCGTCAGCGCCGGTTCTGGATTCATCCCTCGTCGGGTCTGGGCAAAAAGCGCCCGCAGTGGTTGATGACCGCCGAGCTGGTAGAGACCACCAAGCTGTATGCGCGCATGGTGGCCAAGATCGAGCCGGACTGGATCGAGCCGCTGGCCGGGCATTTGATCAAAAAGAACTATTTCGAACCCCATTGGGAGAAGAAGCGCGGGCAAGTGGTGGCTTACGAGCAAATCACCTTGTTCGGCCTGATCGTGGTCGGTCGCCGTGCCGTGCACTACGGGCCGATTGACCCGGCACTGTCCCGTGAGCTGTTTATCCGTGAAGGGCTGGTGCGCGGCGAGATTCAGTCCCGTGCCAAGTGCCTGACCGCCAATGCGCAGCTGCTGGAGCAGCTCGACGAGCTGGAAGCCAAGGCCCGGCGCCGGGACATCCTGGCCGACGAAGAAACCCTGTATGCGTTCTATGACGCCCGCCTGCCCGCCGAGATTCATCAGACCGCGACCTTTGACAGCTGGTACCGGGTCAACAGCCAGAAAGACCCGCAGCTGTTGATCATGCGCGAAGAAGACGTGCTGGCCCGTGAAGCCACCGAAATCACCGCCCGGCATTACCCGGACACGCTGCACTTGGGTGATCTGACCCTTGAGCTGAGTTATCACTTTGAACCCAACCACCCCCGTGATGGTGTGACGGTCAAGGTGCCTGCGCCGTTGCTGCCGGTATTGCCGCCTGAGCGGCTGGAATGGCTGGTGCCCGGCATGATCGAAGCCAAGTGCATCGCTCTGGTGCGCAGTTTGCCCAAGGCGTTGCGCAAAAACTTTGTACCGGTGCCTGACTTCATCAAGGCGGCATTGGAGCGCATGGAGTTTGCCCAAGGTTCACTGCCACAGACCCTGGGCCGCGAACTGCTGCGCATGACCGGTGCACGGGTAAGTGACGAGGCGTGGGCAGAGGCCGCGCAGCAGGTCGAAAATCATCTGAAGATGAACATCGAGGTGGTCGACGCTGATGGCAAGTTCCTGGGTGAGGGACGTGATCTGGCCGAGTTGACGGCGCGTTTCGCCCAGGCCAGCCAGGCGGCACTGGCCGTACCGCAAACGGCGAAAAATCAGCAGCCGGTGGAGGCCAAGGTGTTCGCCCCGGTTGCCGAGAAGACCCAGCAAAAGATCGCGGGCCTGTCGATGACGGTTTACCCGGCGTTGGTGGAAGAGGGCAATACGGTCAAGGAGGGGCGTTTCTCGACTCCGGCCGAGGCTGAATACCAGCATCGCCGAGCCTTGCAGCGCTTGTTGATGCAACAACTGGCGGAGCCCGCGAAGTTCTTGCGCGGCAAGCTGCCGGGGCTGACCGAACTGGGCTTGTTGTACCGTGAGCTTGGCCGGGTCGAAAGTCTGGTCGAAGACATTCTGCTGGCAAGCCTCGACAGCTGCATCCTTGAAGGCGAAGCGGTATTGCCTCGTGATGGTGCCGGGCTGGCCTCACTGGCCGAGCGCAAGCGCGGAGCCTGGACCGAGCATGCCGAAAAGCTGGCCAGGCTGACGCTGGATATTCTCAAGCTCTGGCACGGTCTGCAAAAGCGCTTCAAAGGCAAGATCGATCTGGCCCAGGCGGTTGCCCTGAATGACATCAAGCAGCAGTTGAGTCATCTGGTGTATCCAGGTTTTGTCCGCGAAACCCCGGCCATATGGCTCAAGGAGCTGCCGCGTTACCTCAAGGCGATAGAAATGCGTCTTGAGAAACTGCCGGGGCAGGTTCAAAAAGACCGGGTCTGGAGCGGTGAGCTGAGCGGGCTTTGGGCGCAGTATCAAGCGCGTGCCACCAAGCACGCCCAGGAAGGCAAGCGCGACCCGCAGCTTGAGTTGTACCGCTGGTGGCTGGAGGAATACCGCGTGTCGTTGTTCGGCCAGCAACTGGGTACCAAGGTGCCGATTTCGGACAAGCGCCTGGGCAAGCAATGGAGTGCGGTGGACGCTTGAACCCCTGTGACCTGTGGGAGCGGCTGGCTCTCGATGCAATCGCGAGCCAGCCCGCTCCCATGGGACATTGACCGTAACATCCGCAAATAACGCCAAATGCTGGCATTTATGGCAAACTTCGCGGCTATCGACAGCTGAATACATATAGAGGAACGACCGTGCATAACGTCGTCATTAGCGGCACCGGCCTGTATACCCCGGCCAACAGCATCTCCAACGAAGAGCTGGTGCAGTCTTTCAATACCTATGTGCAACAGTTCAACGCGGACAACGCCGAGGCTATCGAGGCCGGTGATGTCCAGCCTCTGGCCGAATCGAGCGCTGCATTTATCGAAAAGGCATCGGGCATCAAAAGCCGCTTTGTGATGGACAAGGACGGCATTCTTGACCCGCAACGCATGCGCCCACACTTGCCGGCCCGTAGCAACGACGAAATGTCGGTGCTCTGCGAAATGGCCGTTGGCGCCGCCAAACAGGCGCTGGAACGAGCGGGCAAAACAGCTGCCGATATCGACGGCGTGATTGTGGCGTGCTCCAACCTGCAACGCCCGTATCCTGCGATTGCCATCGAGGTGCAACACGCGCTGGGCATTCAGGGTTTTGGTTTTGACATGAACGTTGCCTGTTCTTCGGCGACCTTCGGCATTCAGACCGCCAGCAACAGCGTCCAGTTGGGGCAGGCCCGCGCAGTGCTGCTGATCAGCCCTGAAGTGTGCACCGGCCACTTGAACTTCCGTGACCGTGACAGCCACTTTATCTTTGGTGATGCGGCGACGGCGGTGGTTGTCGAGCGTGCAGACCTGGCAACGTCCGAGCATCAGTTCGATATCGTCAGCACCAAATTGCTGACCACGTTCTCGAACAATATCCGCAACAACTTCGGCTTCCTTAACCGTGCTTCTGACGAGCCTGCTGACAGCCCGGACAAACTGTTCGTACAAGAAGGCCGCAAGGTGTTCCGTGACGTATGCCCGATGGTGGCTGAGCTGATCGGTCAGCATCTGCAAGAGAACCAGCTGGACGTTGAGCAGGTGAAGCGCTTCTGGCTGCACCAGGCCAACCTGAGCATGAACCACCTGATCGTGCGCAAATTGTTGGGGCGCGAAGCTTCCATCGAAGAAGCACCGGTCATTCTCGATACCTACGCCAACACCAGTTCGGCCGGTTCGGTCATTGCCTTCCATACGTATCAGGACGATCTGCCAAGCGGTGCATTGGCGGTACTGAGTTCGTTTGGTGCCGGTTATTCGATTGGCAGTGTGATTTTGCGTAAACGTTAATCGCGCAGTGCTCGATCAGACGAGGTATCCATGACCGCTGCTGATGACTCAGAACTGCTCAAACGGCTGTTGAGTGGTGAGCAGCGGGCTTTTCGCGATCTGGTTAGCACCTATCAAAGCGCGATGCGTGCCGTGGCCTATGCGATCGTCGGCAATCGACATGCCGACGAGGTGGTACAAGACGCATGGCTGTCCGTAGTGCGCAATCTGTCCGGGTTTGAGGGCCGTTCCAGCCTGAAAACCTGGCTATTGACCATCACGGCCAATTCCGCAAAAAACCGCTACAAGCAAAATCGCCGTGAAGTGCTGCTCGACGATTTGCCTTCGCCTCACGGCACCATAGACGATGACCGGTTCAGCAGTGATGGCCACTGGTTGCTGGCCCCGTTTGCCTGGCACCAGGACACCCCCGAAGCCTTGCTCACGGAAGACGAGTTGCGCGAATGCCTTGAGCAAACTCTTCTCAGCCTGCCGCAGCTGCAGAGCAGTGTGCTGGTGTTGCGCGAGCGTCAGGGACTTGAACTTGAAGAGATCTGTAATATTCTCGAACTGTCGCTCTCTAATGTGCGGGTGCTGGTGCATCGAGCCCGACTAAAAGTCTTTGCGACTGTGGAACACTTCGAGGAAACCGGCGAATGTTGAGCTGCAAACAGCAAGTAGCGCGCTCAAGCGACTATCTGGATGGCCAGCTGAGCGTTCGTGAGCGGTTGCTGGTGCGCCATCATCTGATGTTTTGTCCTAACTGCCGACGTTTCATCAAGCAAATGCGTTTGATGAGCGCCACGTTGAAAAGACTTCCCGAACCGTTGCCCCCGGACCTTGAGCAAACGGTTGAGCGAATGATGCGCGAGCAATCGCGCTAAAGAAGAAGCATGGGCGAGGGTGTCGTCGGTGGATGTGATGGGGGGCCGACGCCAGCCTCGCTCTGCTGTTCTGACACAAAACGCCGAACGGGTTCGGGGTTTTGTTGATGACGGGACGCTTTTAGAACTTGGCTTCCAGGTCCAGTTGCAAGGTGTTGGCCTTGGCATCTTTCTGGGTGGACGTTACGTAGTCAGCCTTGGTCAGGAAGTACGTCAGGCCAACACCAAAGTTCTTGTCGATTTCGTAACCCACTTTGAACTTGTGACCGCGTGAACCGGTAGTACCGTTGGCAAAGTCGGAGTCGGTGAAGGCGCCGACCACGGCGTTACGCTGAATGTCGCGGTAGTTGTAGTCCAGGCTGAAGGCATTGAGCTTGCTTTTGAAACCCACCAGCCAGGCGTCGTCCTGATCGCTGTCGGTGGCGGCGTTGTGTACGTACTGGCCGTAAAGGGACAGAGGCAGCGGCAGGTTGGCGATATCGACCTGGCCGAAGCCTTCGTACAGGCGGAACTCGCTGGTGCTGTTGCCGTTAACGGCCAGGGCGCAAGGCGTTGTCTTGGTCCCGGTGGTGGGGCAGGCACTGTCCTTGTCATTGTCGTAGCTGTAAACGCTACCGCCCAAGGTCACTTTCAGGCTGTCCGTGGGGGCGAATTTTGCACCCAGCTGACCTGCGTACAGACGCAAGTCATGACGGAATTGCACGCCGTCGCCGTCGACGTTGTCCTTGAGGGTGTAGTAACCGGCGCTACCGAACATCTCGACGCCGCTGTTCCCCAGGTTGTGCTTGTAAGTGGCAGCCAGGCCTTCGGGGTTGATATCGCTATCCCAAATCACATCACCCATGCTGACCCAGGGCTGAGCCATCTTGCCGGCGATCAGGTGCAGGTCCTTGACGGCAGTCGGGTGATAGTCGATGAACGCCATGTCCAGCCACAACTGCTTCTTGTCGAAGTAGTTATCCAGATCCTGGTTGGTGGAGCGCGCATCGTCGCCGCCGCCAGTGGCGATACGAATACCGGTGTTCACTTGCGGGTTGATTTCGGTGTAGGCACCCAGGCGGGCACGAATGCGCTGACGGTCCTTGTTCTTGCCATCGGACTCGCCATCAATCTTGATGTTTTCGTGACGAACCCGGACATCCCCCTTGAGTTCGGTTTTAGCTGCCCAGGCGACTTTTTGTTCGAAGGCGGTGAGGTCGGATTTTTTGACCTGATTGGCCGCAGCTTCTTGCTTGGCTTGATTCTCACTGGCGAGTTCAGTTTGCAGCTCGGAGTACTGAGCTGGCGAAATGGAACCGTTGGCTTTCAGCATTTCGAGCAGTCTGGCATCGACTGCTGCGCTGGCCGGAACGCTCATGGCCAGTACCAGGCCACCACACAGTCCAGCCGCAACCCGTGTAGAAACAAGACGCATTGTGAATCTCCCAGTGCAGAGGTGGCCTTGGCCACCTCAAGAAAAATCGGCCCTATACGGGCTCACGTTAACGAGGCTTGGGTGTGTCATGAGCGTGTTGGCAAACAAGTCACTCATAACCTCGTGATCTAAGAAGCGGCGCCAGTATCGCGGCTGGATATGACAGAAAAGTGGCAGTCTGATAGCAAGTCAGTGACACTCGCGGAGGTCGCCAAACCTGCAGGAGCCGGGCTTGCCTGCGCAGGCATCACGGCGTGACACCAGCGCCCACCTCGGTTGCGGTGCTACCATCGCGGCTCACATGTCGCGCCCGGGGATTCTCAATGCCGTTACAACGACTGGACAGCCTGTCCGCCATCACTGCTCAGGAATGGGATGGGCTGGTGCCGGTGGAGCAGCCGTTCTTGCGGCACGCTTTTCTCAGCACGCTTGAAGACAGCGGCTGCCTGGGCCCGCATTCCGGCTGGCAGCCCGAGCACTTGCTGCACTACGAAAACGGGCGGTTGCAAGCAGCGTTACCCAGCTACCGCAAGTGGCACTCCTACGGCGAATATGTGTTCGATCACGAATGGGCGCAGGCCTGCGAGCGGGCGGGCATCGAGTACTACCCCAAGCTGTTGACGGCCATACCGTTCAGTCCGGTCAGTGGTCCTCGTTTGTTGGCCGCCAGTGCCGAGGACGGGATGGAGTTGCTGGCGGCTTTGCCCGGTTATCTTGAGATTGAAGGGCTCTCCAGTGCCCATATCAATTTCACCGATACGCTGGCCGATACGGCCCTGACGCAACAGCCCGGCTGGATGCAGCGGCTCGGTTGCCAGTTTCATTGGCAGAACCGCGAGTACCGCGATTTTCAGGACTTTCTTGATGCCCTGAGCTCCCGCAAGCGCAAGCAGATGCGCAAAGAGCGCGAGCAAGTGGCCGCTCAGGGGTTCGAGTTCGAATGGTTGGAGGGTCAACAGGTCAGTGAGGCGCAATGGGATTTTGTCTACGCCTGTTACGCCAATACCTACGCAGTACGGCGACAAACACCTTACCTGACGCGGGCGTTTTTCAGTCTGCTGGCCGAGCGTATGCCCGAATCCATTCGCGTGGTGCTGGCCAGGCAGGGCTCGACCCCGGTAGCGATGGCGTTCAGCCTGATCGGTGGTGACAGTTTGTATGGTCGTTACTGGGGGTGCCTGGCCGAGTTTGATCGCCTGCATTTCGAGACATGTTTCTACCAGGGCATGGATTACGCCATTGCTCAGGGCATCAAGCGTTTTGATGCCGGTGCCCAAGGCGAGCACAAGCTGATCCGCGGCTTTGAGCCGGTGATCACTCACTCATGGCATTACCTGCGTCATCAGGGGCTGAAATCGGCTGTCAGTGACTTTCTGCAGCGTGAGCGGGCAGGGGTGCTGGCGTATGCAGAGGAGGCGAGGTCGGCGCTGCCCTACCGGCAGGCCTGAACCTCGCCGCCTTGATGCTCAGCTGTCCTGTTTGCCCAGCCATCGATAGGTCAGTGCGCCAATCGCTGCACCCACCAGTGGCGCCAGCCAGAACATCCACAGTTGTTGAAGCGCCCAGCCGCCCACGATCAAGGCCGGGCCTGTGCTGCGTGCCGGGTTGACCGAGGTGTTGGTGACCGGGATCGAGATCAGGTGGATCAGCGTCAGCGCCAAACCTATGGCGATCGGAGCGAAGCCTGCAGGGACTCGCGTGTCAGTGGCGCCCATGATGATGAGGATGAACATGGCCGTCATCACCACTTCGCAGACCAGCCCCGAGATCATTGAGTAGCCACCGGGAGAATGGTCGCCATAGCCATTGGCTGCCAGCCCGCTTGCAGCCAGATCAAACCCGGGTTTGCCGCTGGCAATGAAGTACAGCAGTGCGGCGGCGATGATGCCTCCCAGAACCTGGGCCACGATGTAAGCGGGTAGCTCTTTTGCAGGGAACCGGCCACCCACCCACAGCCCGAAGGACACGGCGGGGTTCAGATGACAGCCTGAAATATGCCCGATAGCGAATGCCATGGTCAGTACGGTAAGGCCAAAAGCCAGTGCGACCCCTAGCAGCCCGATACCCACGTTGGGGAAGGCTGCAGCGAGTACTGCGCTGCCACAGCCGCCAAGAACCAACCAGAAAGTGCCTACCAACTCAGTTGCCGAACGTTTGAGCAAGGTCATTTGAAGGTCCCGGATAGATAAATCTATCGAGCAATTGAAGCTGCGTCGCGTCCTGCGGTTAACTACAGAACTCTCCCGAATCCTGTTTTAAGTACAGCACTCGCCCGGGTTTTTTCCAGTGCCATAAAAAACGCCAGAGCCCTTTGAAACCGGGCGCTGGCGTGGTGTTTCACGGGCTTTACACTTGCGTGTTTTTGGTCTCAGTCGATGCCTACAAAACCACCCGTTTGATGTTGCCAAAGCCGTGAGTACAGACCTCCCCGTGCGAGCAGTTCACTGTGGGTTCCGGTTTGTGCGATATGGCCGTTTTCCAGCACCACCAGACGGTCCATGCGGGCGATGGTTGAAAGGCGGTGGGCGATGGCAATGACGGTTTTGCCCTGCATCAGGGTTTCGAGGCTTTCCTGGATCGCGGACTCGACTTCGGAGTCCAGTGCCGAGGTGGCTTCGTCCATGATCAGGATCGGTGCGTTCTTGAGCAGTACCCGTGCAATGGCAATCCGCTGGCGTTGACCGCCGGACAGCTTGACGCCGCGCTCGCCCACGTGGGCGTCAAAACCGGTGCGGCCCTGAGCGTCGGACAGAAGCGGGATAAACTCATCGGCCCGGGCTTTTCGCACGGCTGCCCACAGTTCTTCGTCGGTAGCGTCAGGTTTGCCGTACAGCAAGTTGTCACGAATCGAGCGGTGCAACAGCGAAGTGTCCTGGGTAATCATGCCGATCTGTTCGCGCAGGCTTTCCTGGGTTACTTCGGCGATGTTCTGATCGTCGATAAGGATGCGACCGCCTTGCAGGTCGTACAGGCGCAGCAAGAGGTTGACCAGGGTCGACTTGCCCGCGCCGGAAGGTCCGATCAGGCCGATTTTTTCGCCGGGTTTTATCACCAGGTTGAGGTCGCTGATGATGCCGCTGCGTTTGCCGTAATGGAAGTCGACGTGCTCAAAGCGCACTTCACCGCGGCTGACAGTAAGGCGTGGTGCCTGTTCACGGTCAGTGACGGCAATGGGTTGTGCAATGGTTTGCAGACCGTCCTGCACCATGCCGATGTTTTCAAAAATACCGTTGACCACCCACATGATCCAGCCGGACATGTTGACGATGCGGATCACCAGGCCGGTGGCCAGGGCGATGGCACCGACGCTGATCAGCGACTGGCTCCACAGCCACAGCGCCAGGCCGCTTGTGCTGACGATCAACAAGCCGTTCATGGTGGTGATCGTGACGTCCATGCTGGTGACCACACGGCTGGCCAGCCGGGTTTTTTCGGTTTGCTCGATAATGGCTTCGCGAGCGTACTGTTGCTCGAAATTGGTATGGGCAAACAACTTCAGGGTGGTGATGTTGGTGTAGCCGTCGACGATACGGCCCATCAGTTTTGAGCGCGCATCGGAGGACACCACGGAGCGCTCTTTGACCCGGGGGACGAAGTAGTACAGGGCGCCGATGTAGCAGGCGATCCAGATCAGCAGCGGAATCATCAGGCGCCAGTCGGCTTCGGCAAACAATACCAGTGAGCTGATGGCGTAGATCAGCACGTGCCACAGGGCGTCGACCGCCTGAACGGCCGAGTCACGCAGCGAGTTGCCGGTTTGCATGATGCGCTGGGCAATGCGGCCGGCAAAGTCGTTCTGGAAGAAGTTGAGGCTTTGCTTGAGCACATAGCTGTGATTTTGCCAGCGGATCATGCTGGTCATGCTCGGGCTCAGGGTCTGGTGCACCAGCAGGTCATGCAGGCCGAAGAACACCGGGCGGATGATCAGGGCCACCACGGCCATCCAGATCAGTTCGCTGCTATGGACCTTGAAGAATTCGGTATTGGGCGTGCCCTGGGTCAGATCGATCAGCGTGCTCAGGTAGCTGAACAGCGAGACTTCGATCAGTGCCGCTATCAGCCCGATCACCAGCAAGGCGACAAACATGGGCCAGACCTGGCGCAGGTAGTAGAGATAAAACGCCCAGACAGTGCTGGGAGGGGCTGCGGTAGGGGCTTCGCGGAAGATATCGATCAGTTGTTCGAAACGGCGATAAAGCATGGGCACTGACGCCCGCAGCGCGGGCTCTCCTTTAGTTGACGTTACCCATCCCGTAGCAGTAACGCAGCCTCGTTCCTTCGGCAGCTGCTACGGGGCACAGGTCAAAGCTCCCTGCTGTGTGCAGCCTGTCAGTCGATACGCTTGGCCGACTTGATCAGCACCGGGTCGATCGGCACATTCTGCATGCCTTGTTTGGTGGTGGTTTGCGAGTTGACGATCTGGTCAACCACATCCATGCCATTCACCACCTTGGCAAATACGGCGTACCCGGCGTCACGGCCCGGATCCAGGAACGCGTTGTCTGCCACGTTGATGAAGAACTGGCTGGTGGCAGAGTTCGGGTTGGAGGTGCGAGCCATCGACAGGGTGCCGCGCACGTTATGCAGGCCGTTGCTGGCTTCGTTCTTGATCGGATCGCGGGTCGGCTTTTGCGCCATCTGCGAGGTAAAACCGCCGCCCTGCACCATAAAGCCCGGAATCACACGGTGAAAAATGGTGTTGTTGTAGAAGCCGCTGTCCACATACTTGAGAAAGTTGTCAGTGCTGATCGGAGCCTTGACCGGATCCAGTTCGATTTCGATCTTGCCGAAGCTGGTATCCAGAACGACATGAGGTGCCTTGGATGTATCGGCAGCCATCAGGTTGGCAGCAAACAGCATGGCGCCAGCGGCAAGTGCAATTTTTTTAAGCATGGTTCAGTGATCCTGGAAAGTGGGGTGACTGTTCAATGCCACAAGGCAGTGGCGCCCTGTGGATTGAACCAATGCCCGTGCTACATCCGGTAGTGGCAGATGTTCACGGGCGGCGGGTGTTGGACAGGATATTCTCGAATCGGGTTCCTGCCCACTGATCTTCACGCTTGCTGCGGTGCTGCAAACGGTGCATCCAGCGGGGCCGTGTCAAAAGTTTGCAGCAGTTCAACCAGGATTTGTGTGGCAGGGCCCAGAGGCTTGTCCTTGTTGGCGTACAGGAAAAATACCGGGTGACGCTTGCCGCCCTGATTGAGCGGCAACGGTTTGAGCACACCTTCCTTGAGTTCGCGCTCGATCATGTGCCGCGGCAACCAGGCAAAGCCCAGCCCGCTGCCCACGAAGGCGGCCGCCGTGGCCAGGCTGCCGACGGTCCAGCGCTGTTCGGAGCCGAGCCAGCCCACGTCACGGGGCTGTTGGCGCCCGGAGTCACGAATCACGACTTGCAGCTGGCTTTCGAGATCCTGGAAATGCAGTTCCCGTTGCAGGCGATGCAGGGGGTGGTCGGGGTGAGCCACGGCAACAAATTCCACGGTGCTCAACTCGGTGCCCAGGTAACCGGGAATATTGAAGCTGCTGATGGCCAGGTCAGCCACGCCTTCGAGCAGGACTTCTTCGACGCCGGACAGCACCTCTTCGCGCAGGCGCACGCGGCAACCACGGCTTTGCGGCATGAAGGCGGTCAGGGCACGCACCAGCCGTGCATTGGGGTAGGCCGCGTCGACCACCAGGCGGACCTCGGCCTCCCAGCCTTGCTCCATGTGATGGGCGAGGTCTTCGAGCTGGCTGGCCTGCTTGACCAGTTGCCGGGAGCGGCGCAGCAGCACGCCGCCCGCCTCGGTGAGCACCGCCTTGCGTCCGTCGATCCGCAGCAGCGGCACGCCGAGTTGATCCTGCATGCGGGCCACGGTGTAGCTGACAGACGACTGCGAGCGATGGAGGACTTCGGCGGCTTGAGCAAAGCCGCCGTGGTCGACCACCGCTTGCAGGGTGCGCCATTGATCAAGGGTCACGCGGGGCGCTTTCACGATGATTACCTCTGAATGGGAGTGCTGACAGGATACCGCTAAATAAACAGGTTTATAGATAGGTTGTAGCAAATAAATGCGCTTTTTAATCGAACCAATGCTCACTATTCTCTGCGCCATCGCCTTACCGTATTTACAGATGGAGCTTATCCGCCATGTCCAACGTTCTGATCATTGAAAGCAGCGCACGCCAGCAGGACTCATTCTCCCGACAGTTGACCCGGCAGTTCGTCAGCCAGTGGCAAGCGGCACATCCAGCTGATCAACTGACCGTTCGTGACCTGGCCCTGAACCCTGTACCGCATCTTGATGCCAACCTGTTGGGTGGCTGGATGAAGCCCGAAGCGCAACGCAGCGCTGACGAGCATGTTTCCCTGCAGCGCTCCAATGAGCTCACCGACGAGCTGCTGGCAGCGGATGTACTGGTACTCGCGGCCCCGATGTACAACTTTGCGATTCCGAGCACTCTCAAGGCCTGGCTTGACCACGTACTGCGGGCTGGCGTGACGTTCAAGTACACCGAAACCGGTCCGCAAGGACTGCTGGTCGGCAAGAAAGCATACGTTTTGACTGCACGCGGCGGGCTATATGCGGGTAGCACCTCGGACCATCAGGAACCCTATTTGCGTCAGGTCATGGCCTTTATCGGAATTCACGATGTGACCTTTATCCATGCCGAAGGCATGAACCTGGGCGGTGACTTCCAGGAAAAAGGTTTAAACCAGGCCAAGGCCAGGCTGTCTGCAATCGCATAGGCTGTTAATCGACAGATAATCGCTGAATGGCTTAATCGCTTCATTGCTCCTTCAAGCATGCGGTTCGCGCATCGAACCTCCCTTTGCACTTTTTTGAGTGCTCGTACCCGATCAGCCATAGCGCCGGATCGGGTTTTTTTTGTCCGGGTTTTGCAGGGTGATGGTAAAGGTTGATGGAAAACCGCTAAGGTCGCGGACTTTCTGATGCGCTCGCGGGTGTTTTTGCCGGCGAGCCGTTTCGATTTCCTGGGCGAGAGATTCATGGGCTATCTGTTAATTGTCACCTTGATTCAAGCATTCTCCTTCAGCCTGATTGGCGAGTATCTGGCTGGACATGTCGACAGCTACTTTGCGGTGCTGGTGCGTGTGGTGCTGGCGGGGCTGGTATTCATCCCCCTGACGCGCTGGCGTCAGGTAGAGCCTGGCTTTATGCGTGGCATGCTGCTGATCGGTGCCCTGCAGTTCGGCATCACTTACGTCTGCCTGTACTTGAGTTTTCGGGTGCTTACAGTGCCGGAGGTGCTGTTGTTCACCATCCTCACTCCGCTGCATGTGACCCTGATCGAAGATGCCCTTAATCGCCGTTTCAACCCGTGGGCGCTGGTGGCGGCACTTGTAGCTGTGGCGGGGGCGGCGGTCATTCGCTTTGACAGCATCAGCCCGGACTTCTTTGGAGGCTTCCTGTTGCTGCAATTGGGCAATTTCACCTATGCCGCCGGGCAGGTGTTGTACAAGCGCCTGGTGGCGCGTTACCCGAGCGACGTGCCGCATTACCAGCGGTTTGGTTTCTTTTATCTGGGGGCTTTGGCAGTGGTGTTGCCGGCCTTCCTGCTATTTGGCAAGGCCAACTTCCTGCCTGAGGCTCCCTTGCAGTGGGGTGTTCTGGTATTTCTGGGGCTGATTTCTACGGCGCTGGGCCTGTACTGGTGGAACAAAGGCGCGTGCATGGTCAGGGTTGGCACGTTGGCTGTGATGAACATTTTGCATGTGCCGGTCGGCCTGTTGATCAGTTTGCTGATCTGGAACCAGCACGAGCCGCTGGGGCGACTGTTCATCGGCGGGCTGGTGATTGCATTTGCCGTGTGGATCAGCCGGCTAGACCGCAGGGCTGTGACGGTCTAAGGTCAACCACAGTCCATCTATCGCCTAAAGGGAGAGTCGGAATGACAGTCAGGGTGTTGATCTTGCCGGGCCTGTTCAATTCGGGAGCAGAGCATTGGCAATCTCACTGGGAACAGCGCTACAGCGGGCTGCACCGGGTCAAGCAGGAGAACTGGGAAACCCCCGTTTGTACGGATTGGGTCCAGAACCTGCAGAAAAAGATCACCAAGAGTGAGCGTCCTGTGGTGCTGGTGGGCCACAGCCTTGCCTGCACGCTGATTGCCCGTTGGGCGCAGCAGCACCCAAAAGAGGCGCGACGTGTGCGCGGGGCACTGCTGGTCGCGCCCAGCGATACCGAAGCCGACAGTTACCCACCAGGCACAACGGGTTTCAGCCCGATGCCGCTCAATACCCTGCCTTTTGACGCAATTACCGTCGCCAGTACCAACGACCCCTATGTCACCCAGGAGCGGGCCAGCGCATTCAGCGATGCCTGGGGCAGCGAACTGGTATGGCTGGAAAATGCCGGGCACATCAATGGTGAGGGGGGCTATGGCAACTGGCCCCAAGGGATCGAGTTGTTGTTCAAGCTCACAGGCGATCCACAGTTCAAGCAAGCCTGAGCTCATTCTGGATGATGGAACTGTGGGAGCGGGCTTGCCGCGATGGCATCACCCGAATCGCGAGCAAGCCCGCTCCCATAGGGTTCAATCGTCCTTGGACAGCTCCAGCGGAGTATTCAGCTTGCTCAGCAATCCTTTGCGCAGGTCATTGCCGCTCGGTTGCTGATACATGCTGAGCCCGAATTCGGGCAGCACTGACAACAGATAGTCGAAAATATCGCCCTGGATTTGCTCGTATTCGCTCCACACCGTGGTCCGGGTAAAGCAATACACCTCAAGGGGTACACCCTGTGGCGTGGCTTGCATCTGGCGAACCATGCAGGTCATGTTCGGCTGAATGTCGGCATGGCTTTTCAGGTAGGCCAGGGCATAGGCGCGGAAAGTGCCTATGTTGGTCATGCGCCGACGGTTGGCAGACATGGCCGCGACATTGCCCTGGGCTTCGTTCCAGCTTTTGAGCTCTGCTTTCTTGCGATGCAGGTAATCGCTCAACAGGCGTACCTGTTCCAGGCGCTGCTCCTGCTCATCGGTCAAAAAAGCAATGTCGGCGGCGTCAATAAACAGGCTGCGCTTGATCCGGCGTCCGCCGGACTGCTGCATGCCACGCCAGTTTTTGAACGATTCGGACATCAAACGCCAGGTCGGAATCGAGACAATGGTTTTGTCGAAGTTCTGTACTTTGACGGTGTGCAGGGTGATGTCGATTACATCGCCATCGGCACCGACCTGCGGCATCTCGATCCAGTCGCCTACGCGCAGCAAATCATTGCTGGTCAACTGCACGCTGGCCACGAACGACAACAGCGTGTCCTTGTAGACCAGCAGAATGACCGCAGACATTGCGCCAAGGCCGGAGAGCAGCAGCATTGGCGAGCGGTCGATCAGGGTTGCGACAATGATGATTGCGGAAAACACATACAGCAGCATTTTAGTCAGCTGAATGTAGCCCTTGATCGGTCGGGTCTTTGCGTAATTGGTGCGCGAATAAATATCGAGCAAGGCATCCAGCAGTGAGCTGATCACCCGCGTGAGCACAAAAATGGTTATGGCCAGCGCCAGGTTGCCAAGGAAGTGGCGACCGTTGTCGCTCATGTCCGGCACCAGATTGCGTCCGAACTGCACCATCAGGGAGGGGGTCAGTTGCGCCAGGCGATGGAACACCTTGTGTTCGCGTAAATCGTTGATCCAGTGCAGGGCCGGCTGACGGCCCAGGATTTTGGTCACGCGCAACACCACGATGCGTGCTAGGTAACCGGCCAGCAGGGCAATGCCCACCAGAACGATCAGACCCAGCATGGCACTGACCCAGGGATGTTGATCCAGGTTTGCCCACAGGGTCTGGATTTGGGTCCAGAGTGGTTGAGTTTCCATAAGCTAAAACGATATCCCAGTAATAAATGGCCATGGGATTAGAGCACTTCAGAGCAATTTATGGGCTCAGGTTGGACTAAAGACCCTAAAAAACCATTTGTTTCATGCCGTTCGTGCAAAGTAACTCGGCCTTGGCGCTCGAAACCGTTACTCTATGCCGCTGATTTTTTGTATTTCTTCGAGGTAGCACCCGTGTTTTCCGATTTCGCCCTGCACGAACGCCTGCTTAAAGCTGTGGCCGAGCTTAAATTTGTCGAGCCTACGCCTGTGCAAGCAGCGGCCATCCCGCTCGCGCTCGAAGGGCGTGACCTGCGGGTTACAGCTCAAACCGGGAGTGGTAAAACTGCCGCTTTCGTACTGCCGATTCTGAATCGTCTGATTGGTCCAGCCAAAATCCGCGTAAGTATCAAAGCGTTGATTCTGCTGCCGACCCGCGAGCTGGCACAACAAACGCTCAAGGAAGTTGAGCGTTTTTCGCAGTTCACGTTCATCAAGTCCGGCCTGATCACCGGCGGTGAAGACTTCAAGGTCCAGGCCGCCATGCTTCGCAAGGTGCCGGATATCCTGATCGGCACCCCGGGGCGTTTGCTGGAGCAACTGAACGCCGGCAACCTCGACTTGAAAGAAGTTGAAGTGCTGGTACTCGACGAAGCCGACCGCATGCTCGACATGGGCTTCTCCGAAGACGTCCAGCGTCTGGTCGACGAGTGCCCTAATCGCCAGCAGACCATGCTGTTCTCGGCCACCACCGGTGGTTCGGGTCTGCGCGAGATGATCGGCAAGGTGTTGAACAATGCCGAGCACTTGCAGCTCAATCAGGTCAGCCAGCTGAACGCTACCACGCGTCAGCAAATCATCACCGCTGACCACAACCAGCACAAAGAGCAGATTGTAAACTGGCTGCTGGCAAACGAGACGTACCAAAAAGCGATCGTTTTCACCAATACCCGCGCTATGGCGGACCGTATCTACGGTCGTCTGGTGGCTCAGGACTACAAAGCGTTTGTCTTGCACGGTGAAAAAGACCAGAAGGACCGCAAGCTGGCCATCGACCGCCTGAAGCAGGGCGGCGTCAAGATTCTGGTAGCCACCGACGTGGCGGCCCGTGGCCTGGACGTTGAAGGCCTGGATCTGGTGATCAACTTCGATATGCCACGCAGCGGCGACGAATACGTGCACCGTATTGGTCGTACGGGTCGTGCGGGTAACGATGGCCTGGCCATCTCGTTGATCTGCCACGGTGACTGGAACCTGATGTCCAGCGTCGAGCGCTACCTGAAGCAGAGCTTCGAGCGCCGCACCATCAAGGAAGTCAAAGGCGTTTACGGCGGTCCGAAAAACGTCAAGGCCTCGGGCAAAGCTGTTGGTGTGAAGAAGAAAAAAACCGACGCCAAGGGTGTCAAGAAGAAGTCGGGCGCCAAGGCTCCGACCAAGCGCAAAATTGCCAACCGCCCGAAGACTGATGCACTGTCGTTGGTCAGCAAGGACGGCATGGCTCCGCTCAAGCGCCGCAAGCCAGAAGCACCGGCTGCTGAATAAAGCGCAGGTGTAACCAACAAAAAACCCGGCCTGTGCCGGGTTTTTTGTTGTCTGAAAAGCCTGTAGGTGTTTCGGTTTGTCAGGTAAGTCGAGGTGATGCCATCGCGAGCAAGCCCGCTCCCACAGTGATGGGGGAAATCACAGGTTTTGAAGACGCTCCAAAACCTGTGGGAGCTGGCTTGCCTGCGATGCTGGCGCTGCGGTTTGTCAGGTAAGTCGAGGTGATGCCATCGCGAGCAAGCCCGCTCCCACAGTGAGGGGGGAAATCATAGGTTTTGAAGACGCCCCAAAACCTGTGGGAGCTGGCTTGCCTGCGATGCAGGCGCTGCGGTTTGTCAGGTAAGTCGAGGTGATGCCATCGCGAGCAAGCCCGCTCCCACAGTGATGGGGGAAATCACAGGTTTTGAAGACGCCCCAAAACCTGTGGGAGCTGGCTTGCCTGCGATGCTAGCGCTGCGGTTTGTCAGGTAGATCGACGTCGCGAGCAAGCCTGCTCCCACCATAAATCAGGGCTCAGTAAAAAGTCCGCTCGGCCTTGAATGTCAGCAAGCCATCACACTGGGCGTTTTGCCCCGAATACGCTGAACAGTCTGTGCCGTCCAGGCTGGAGTCGCTGTAGATCAGGTCCAGGTCGATGCCCATCCAGGGGCGGGAAAATTTTATCGACCAGTCATTGAAAGCACTCACGCGGCCACCATCGGCAATGGATACGGGGGAGCCCAGTTGGTGGGTGGTGTATTTCATGCTCACTCCGATACCGAAGGGCTGGTTGACACCCAGGTCGGCAAACAGCGTGCTGTCGCGTCGGTCCGGGTCGTTGCTGAAGGCGGCGCCAAAGCGCGTGCCCAGCACGGTCAGGCCGGCAAAAATCTGCTGACTGTCCAGTGAGTCGAGTTTGGGGTAGCTGTAGTGGATTACCCCCAGCTCATAGCTCAGGGTTTGGTCGAAGGGGTGTTTGTAGCCCAGGTAGGAATCAACTTCCAGATTGCTGCCAGGCTTGATGCCCATGGTGGGTGCCCATTGGCCTGCGTACCAGCCACTGTCATGGGTCAGGTCCAGGCCGCCATGAAAGGTCGAGCCGGGGCTTGTAGGCTTGACCAGGCCCTGAGCCATGCTGCGGCTGGGCTGTGTGGCCAGTTTGAGGTCGAAGTTGCCCAGTGCGCGGGAAAAGACCTGTGCATCCACAATCGTGCTGGCCAGCAACGTGCCGGTCAGCAGTACCGCCCGTGTGAGCATAATCGGCTCCCTATATGGGCTCAAAGGCTTGATTCAGAGCCTTTGGAGCATACGCAGGAATATCGGCAATAAAGTGCCGTTCGTCGATTTATCGATTCGAATCAGGGATGTGGCGCAAGGGTGGGATAAATCGATAGTCCTAGCGCCTTGGAAGGCAAAGCGCAAGAGGACCAGATGACGCGAGGGGGTATTACTTCTTGCCGAGCGTGATTTGCTTGGACGGGCCAAAAGTTTGGCCGCTGACGCCTTTGTTGATTTGCTGGATCTCGCCGCCGGATTTCAAGAATGCTTCGATTTGAGCATTGATGGAATCACTGGTTTCTACAGCGGGAGCTGGCTTTGCTTTGCTGGCAGATGCTTTAACGCGCATGGCGGCTATTGACCTTTAGAAAATAACTTGGCCAGCGATAGTACCAGAAATACTTGACAATTGCTTGTTAAATATCTTCGTAAAATAATAGAGGTGGTGTGGGCGAAGACATAAGCAAGTGTCTAATTGCCTGCTAACTCGCTGTTTTAATTCATAACAGTGGAGGGATTTTAAACATGTTCAGGTGCTGCCGGACGGGAGGGTGGGCTCCTGCAGGCTGACGAGTGGCAGCCTGACAGCGTTAGAAAATCCTGATAAATCAAACCTTTCACAGATTTTTTGGATACCGGGTCGCGGCGCTCCAATTTGCCCCCCTAAACTCGGGTAGAATGCCGCCTACGTAATGAGGGTATTTGACATGGCTTTAATCGGTCGCTACAACAGTTTGCAAGTGGTTAAACATACAAGTTTTGGTTTGTATCTCGATGGTGGGGCAGACGGCGAAATCCTGTTGCCGAATCGTTATATTCCCAAAGATATTCCCAGTGAAGATGAAGACTGGCTCAACGTATTTGTTTATTTGGACAGCGCTGACAAGTTAATTGCCACCACTGAAAAACCAAAAGTTCAGGTCGGTGAGTTCGCCAGTCTTAAAGTGGTTGAAGTTAACAGCATTGGTGTATTCCTCGATTGGGGTCTGCCAAAAGATTTGCTGCTGCCGTATTCCGAAGAAAAACGCCAAATGACCGCCGGCGAATATGTCGTGGTGCATGTCTACCTCGACAAGCACACACGCCGTATCACCGCGACTGCCCGTCTGGACCGTTATCTGGACAAAACCCCGGCCAACTATCAGGTAGGCCAGGAAGTTGATCTGTTGGTGGCCGAGGCCACGGACATGGGTTTCAAAGCCGTGATCAACAACAAGCACTGGGGTTTGATCCACAAGAATGAAATCTTCAAGTTCATGCGTGCGGGCAAGCAAGAGAAAGGTTTCATCAAGGAAATTCGCGCTGATGGCAAAATCAGCCTGAGCCTGCAACCGGTCGGTCAGGAAGCAGCCAGCAGTCTGAACTCAAAGATCCTCAGCAAGTTGCGCGACAATAACGGTGTGCTGGCAGTCAGCGACAAAAGTGCTCCTGAAGTGATCAGCAACCATTTTGGCGTCAGCAAGGGCAACTTCAAAAAAGCCATTGGCGCGCTGTACAAGGAAGGCAAGATTGCGATCCACCCGGACCGCATCGAATTGATCTGAACTGACGCAGGGAGGCTGGCGAGATGAGCAAGGCAGTGTGGGCGTATATCGGTGCGTTACTGGCTTTTCTGGTGCTCGACGGCCTGTGGCTCGGCGTGCTCATGAGCTCTACCTATAAAGAGCTGCTGGGCTCGTTGATGCTGGCGCAGCCCAAGTGGGGCCCGGCCATCGTGTTCTATCTGATGTACGTGCTGGGCGTGGTGTTCTTTGTCGTGCTGCCGGCCCTTGCCCGGGCCAGTGCGCGCAGAGCTGCATTGGCCGGCGCGTTCTTCGGGCTGGTCGCCTATGGCACTTACGACATGACCAACTGGGCGACGCTGCAAGGCTGGTCTGCCCAGTTGGCTTTGATGGACATGGCGTGGGGCGGGTTGTTGACCTGTCTTGCTTCATTGTCGGGTTACTGGACGGCCCGCAAGCTGGCGTCCTGACTCTATTTTCTTGCACGTTAAACACTGTGCTGTTCTGCATTTGTGCGGGCGTGGCTTTTTTTCGGGTGGACTATGAGTGTTACGCGGCGTGCAACGGATGCATTCGCACTGCAGGTCATGCTGGGCTTATGCCTGATCTGGGGCGTGCAGCAAGTCATCATCAAAATTGCCGCACCCGACATCGCCCCCGTGATGCAAGCGGCCTTGCGCTCAGGTATTTCGGCGCTGCTGGTGGGTCTGTTGATCTGCTGGAAGGGTGGCTGGAGCCAGGTGCCCGCCACCTGGCGTGGCGGCTTACTTGCCGGTAGCCTCTTCGGCCTTGAGTTCTTCTTCATTGCCGAAGGGCTGCAACTGACCAGCGCTGCACATATGTCGGTATTCCTCTATACCGCGCCCATTTTTACCGCCCTCGGAATCAACTGGCTGTTGCCCAGCGAGCGTTTACGACCGTTGCAATGGCTGGGGATCATTCTCGCATTTGCCGGGATAGCCTTTTCTTTTGCCGGGGGGATTTCGTTTGCCGACATGGACCGCAACATGCTGCTGGGCGATGTCTACGGGATTCTGGCAGGCATGGCCTGGGGGGCGACCACGGTGGTGGTGCGCGGCTCCCGGTTGTCGGAAGCGCCAGTCACCCTGACCCTGTTCTACCAGCTTGTCGTAGGTTTTTTCGGATTGTTGGTAATTGCAGCGGCCAGCGGCCAGATCACCCATGTCAGCCTGACCACCGTCGCAGTGGCCAGCGTGTTGTTTCAGGGTTTGGTTGTGTCGTTCTTCAGCTACCTGGTGTGGTTCTGGCTGCTCAAGCGCTATATGGCTTCCAATCTGGCGGTGTTCTCATTCATGACGCCCCTGTTTGGCGTGACCTTCGGTGTGCTGGTGCTTCACGAGCCCCTGAGCGTCAACTTTGTGGTGGGCGCGATTCTGGTGCTGTGCGGCATCACGTTTGTCAGCGCTGAGCAGTGGGTGCGCCGCAAAGTGCGCGCTCTGCTGGGGCACTGATCGACTTCCAGGCAAGCACACCAGCAAGCAACAGCCCGCTGGCGGCAATGATCAGCGCCGGTTGCAGTCCACCGCTGAAATGGCTGCTGAGGGCTGCCAGCAATGGCCCGGACAGCTGGCCCACGGCAAAGCAGGCGGTCAACAGGGCTGCGTTTCGGGCGGTGGCGCGGGGCGCCAGATCCCGTGAGCGCTGCATGACCAGCGACATGCAGGCCAGAAACGGCGTGCCGCACAGGATCACACCCAGGGCCAGGCCCGCGCTGCTCGGTATCAGGCACGCAAGTACGCCAAAGGCCTGAACCCACAGCGCGCCCATCAGCCAATAACGGGTGGTGGCAGGGCGATGACGACGAAAACTGATCAGTACCACGCCAATCGCGGCGCATAGCCCGAAGGCAGGCCAGAACAGATCGGCTTGCCATTGGCCGTGAAACCGTGCGTTTGCCATCTGTGACAAAAACGTCGCAGGAATGATGTACCCCAGGCCATACAGCCCATAAATCGCCCCCAGTCGTGCGATTCCGGGTTGGCGGCTGTCAGGTGCTGAGGTGTGGGTTTGTGCGGCAGTCGAAGCCGGTTGTGGCAGGGCGGGCCAAATCGCCAGCAGCATCAGCAGCGCCGCCACGGCATAGATCATCCAGAGGGTGGCCGAGTTTTGTCCGGTTACATTGGCTGCCAGTGCCAACAAGCCGGTGAGCATCACACCAAGACCGGGTCCGGCAAACACCAGGGCGCCAAGGCGTGGCCGATTCTCAGTGAGAGCTATGTGCTGACTAAGCGCGGTAATCATGACCATCACCCAGGCACTGGCGATACCGGAACCAAACCGCAAGAGCAGGTGCGGCCAAAAACCGTAGGCCCAGTACGAAACCAGAGTCAGCAGGACACACAGCCACAGGCCAGTGTGCAAACGGCCGCGCACCTGCTCCGGGCGCCGGGCGCGCATGGCATCCAGTGCACCGAGCAGATAGCCAAGGTAGTTGGCGGCAGCAATCAGCCCGGCGCCGGTCAGGTCGATCTGTCCTTCACCAATCAAGTGAGGCAGTTGCGGGGTCAGGGAGAAGCGTCCAATGCCCATGGCCATCATGAGCGCGATAAAGCTGGCGAGTAAGCGGATCAGGGGCGACATGCTGCAGGTTCCTGGGTGAAGGCAATGACCGTCAGGCTAGTGCTGTTTGACTTTCCTTAAAAATGAATAATAGTGAGTGACTTATTCAGTTTTGGAGAATGGTGTGGAATTCAGCCAGCTGCGGATTTTTCAGGCTGTGGCCCAGGAAGGATCGATCACCCGTGCGGCTGAGCGCCTGCATCGTGTGCCTTCAAATCTGTCGACTCGGCTCAAGCAGCTTGAGGAGCAGATGGGCGTCGAGCTGTTCGTGCGTGAGCGCCAGCGCCTGCAGTTGTCTCCTGCGGGGCAAGTGTTGCTGGACTACACCGCACGGCTATTTGCCCTTCACGATGAAGCCCTGAGCGCCGTTCAGGGGGGCGTGCCTTCGGGCAAGTTCACGCTGGGGACGATGTACAGCACGGCGGCGATCCACTTGCCGGGTCTGCTGGCGCACTATCACCGCACGTATCCGGCAGTGAGTTTGCACGTTCAGTCGGGCCCCAGCGGCGAGTTACTCGAAGGGCTGCTGACGGGGCGTCTGGATGCCGCGCTGGTGGATGGCCCGCTTGAGTTGGCCGGGCTGGACGGTGTGGAGTTCTGTGAAGAGAGCCTGGTGCTTATCAGCGATCTGGACCATCCACCGATTGGCCGTGCCCGGGACGTACAAGGCAGGGAAGTCTTTACCTTTCGTCAGGGCTGTTCATATCGCGCCCGGCTTGAAGCCTGGTACGCCAGCGACCGTGCCTCCTTGGGGCGGGTGATGGAGATCGAGTCCTATCAAGGGATGCTGGCGTGTGTGGCGGCGGGTTCAGGGGTGGCGCTGATGCCAGGGTCGATGCTGGCCAGCTTGCCGGGGCGAGAAAATGTCAGGATACATGCCTTGAAACAACCTTTTGCCAGCGCCACAACATGGTTGATGTGGCGAAAAGGCATGATGGGCGCCAACTTGAATGCGTGGATTGAGCTGCAGCAGACGGCGCCGTTGCCAAATGGGGCTGTGTCGCCGCAACTCAAGGTGCTGCCTTGAGTCAGATATGTAGGAAATTAGCCTAAAGTTCATTGACCTTAGGCAAGCATTGAGTAGGACTTAGGACTATTATCTGTGTGAAGCGACCACAGAATTCCCGTCGCCAGAGTGACCCCAAGGGGGATATATGAAAGACAAACTGCAAACCTGGCTTCATGACGTTGGTGTTGCGCTTGGCCTGATCGAGCCGCCACTGCAGCCTGTGCCGATTCCTGTCGATGACACGCGTCGCCGTCCACAACGTCGCCGCTAAGGCCTGATTGCACGTTAGACCAGCGCGCTGGTCGTGTTTCTTTCGGTCCTTGATCGGCGAAAGGGTTGTGTGCTGCAAAAAACAAAAGGGCAGTGTGAACTGCCCCCTCCCTCCAGGGTTTTTCAGCCCATGGTGAAGCGCACGCTGTAATTGAGTGGCGCTTCGTCTGTTTTCTCCGTTACCCGCGCTTCACATTTCACATCGTCCATGCCTGTAGAGGTTGCGCTGGCTGATCGCGTAGCGCTCAGTGCCGGCTTGAATACGCCGAATGACTGGGTAACTCTCAGCGCCGTGGTAAAGGTGCATTCCCGATCGCCATTGGCATATGAAATGACTTCGCGCAGTGTTGCAGGGGTTTTTCGCGGGTACCCGAAGTTGGTCTGATAGTTCGCTTCAAAGGAATGCTCGCCATAGGGGTCCACATCAAAGAAGCCGGGGGCGGCCAGTGAAAGCTCCCAGCTTGAACGGTTGAGCTTGAGTGCTCCCGAAGTGTTATTGACGACTTCGAATGTCAATGTGGTGACGTCGGCTTGAGCGTTGACGCCGGTTAGCGCCAGGGTGCAAGCCATGACAGCGGTGGCCAGACAGTTGTTTGAGTAGGTCATGTGTTAAGTCCATTTAGTGAGTTGCACGTTGCTTGAAGGTGTGCGGCGACATCCCATGTGGCCGCTTTTCAAGCGTAGTTGGACTCATTGATGGGCTGGCAGAGATAAGGCGATGTATGGGCGGGGTATTGGTATTCGGGGGTGTATGAAAGAGGAAAACGGGTACGACCTGTCACGTCGCACCCGTCGAACAAAGGGTTTATCAGGCGGCGCTCACCACCGAAGCAGGGCGTCGATCCATCAGGCTAACCACAACAAAGCTGATCAGCGCCACGCCCAGGCTGTAATAAATGGGCGTGTTGGCTTCCAGGCCATCCTTGAGCATGAACCCCAGTGCCGTGACAAACCCCAGGCTCATGCTGGTGATGGCGCCCGCAGTGGTGGCCCGCTTCCAGAAAATCGCCCCGATCAATGGCACCAGCATGCCGCCGACCAGCAGGTTGTAAGCCAGGGTGAGGGCGCTGATGACATCAGAAACCACCAGGGCGATGCCCAGTACGGCAAAGCCTGTCAGCAAGGTAAACAAGCGGTTGATATTGAGGCTCGATTGCTTGCCGCCACGCAGCCTTGGCAGCAGATCCTCGGTCAGTACGGTGGAGGCTGCCAGCAAGCCAGCGCTGGCGGTCGACATCATGGCCGCCAGGGCCGCAGCGATCACCAGGCCGCGAATACCGTCTGGCAGCGAGACTTTCACGATGGCGGCGAAAGCGTTGTTGACGTTGTCCAGGTCCGGTAGCAGCACGTGGGCGGCCATGCCGATCAGCGCGCACGTCAGGCCGTAGAGGATGCAATACAGGCCTGCGAATGTCCCCGCGTACTTCGCCACCCGGGCCGTTTTGGCGGTAAACACACGCTGCCAGATGTCCTGGCCGATCAGGATGCCGAAGAAGTAGATCATGAAGTAAGTGATGATCGTGTCCCAGCCGATGCTGGTGAAGCTGAAGTTCGATGCGGGTAGCTTGCTGACCAGCTCGTCCCAGCCGCCGACGCGGTACAGGCAGATCGGCAGCAGCACGAACATCAGGCCGATGGTCTTGATCGCAAATTGCACGATATCTGTCAGGGTCAGCGACCACATGCCGCCAATGGTCGAGTAAATCACCACCACGCCGCCGCCCAGCAGTACGGAAATCCAGAAAGGAAGATCGAACAGGACTTCCAGTACGGTGCCAATGGCCAGAATCGAGGTCACGCCAATCATCAGCGCGTAGGCCAGCATGATCACCGCGCTGGCCTGGCGGGCCATCGGGTTGTAGCGCTTCTCCAGTACCTGGGTCACGGTGAATATTTTCAGCTTGAGCAACGGCTTGGCCAGGAACAGGTTCAGCGCGATGATCCCGCAACCCAGTGCGGCACACAGCCAGAAACCTGAAATCCCGTGCACATACCCCAGGCGCACGGTGCCGACGGTAGAAGCCCCGCCCAGTACCGTCGCGGCCATGGTGCCCATGTAGAGGGTCGGGCCCAGGTTGCGGCCTGCGACCAGATAGTCTTCGTGGGTCTTGGCCTTGCGCATGCCGTAGTAACCCAGCACCAGCATTGCCGCAGCGTAGATAAGGACGACCAGTAGATCTAAAGCCATGATGGCGAATCTCCGATTATTTTTTTTATGGATGCAGCAGGCACGGTGGCTTGGTGCCGTAAAGCGCAAGGCTTGATGGCACCGCAAGGATGTCCTTATCGATGTACAACGCCGGGCAGCACGCAGAGCATTTCGTACAGCAGGTTGGCGCCCAGTAACGAGGTGTTGCCGGTGGTGTCGTAGGGTGGCGAGACTTCTACCAGGTCGCAGCCGACCAGGTCGAGGCCTTGGCAGCCGCGGATGATTTCAATCGCCTGAATGGTGGTCAGGCCGCCGATTTCCGGAGTGCCGGTGCCGGGAGCCCAGGCCGGGTCGATGCCGTCGATATCAAAGCTGAGGTAGACCGGGCCGTTGCCGACTTTTTCGCGTACCTGTGCCATCAGGGGCTCCAGGGACTTGTGCCAGCACTCTTCGGCCTGCACCACGCGAAAGCCCTGGTTGCGGCTCCAGTTGAAGTCTTCGGCGGTATAGCCCTGGGCGCGCAGGCCGATCTGAACCACGCGGTCACAGTCCAGCAGGCCTTCTTCAACGGCGCGGCGGAAGGTCGTGCCGTGGGCGATTTTCTCGCCGAACATATGGTCGTTCACATCGGCGTGGGCATCGATATGCACCAGCCCGACCTTGCCGTGTTTTTTGTGCATCGCCCGCAAAATCGGCAGGCTAATGGTGTGGTCGCCACCCAGGGTCAGGGGGATGACATCGTGCTCAAGGATTTCGTCGTAAGACGCTTCGATGATGCGCACCGCATCAAGCAGATTGAAGGTGTTGATTGCCACATCGCCAATATCGGCCACGGACAGCGAGTCGAACGGCGCGGCGCCGGTGGCCATGTTGTAAGGGCGGATCATCACCGATTCAGCGCGGATTTCCCGAGGGCCGAAACGGGTGCCGGGGCGCAGCGAGGTGCCGATATCCAGGGGCACGCCGACAAAGGCCGCGTCCAGGCCCTTGGCCGATGGCAGGTGGGGCAGGCGCAGCATGGTGGCGATGCCGGCGAAGCGCGGCATTTCATTGCCGCCCAGTGGTTGATGAAGAATTTTGTCCACGGGTAAGGCCTCGTCGTTTGTTGTGGTTATGGCGTTCGATTCTGCGAAAGGCGGGAGGCGGGAAGAATCGCTGTGGGCAAATACTTAGTTCAGGTTTTTCTAAACTAATGGCGGTAGACTCTGGCTCTCAATGTCGCCTGTATGGCGAGCAAGCCCGCTCCCGCCGTGGCAAGTGAGTGATTGATGGCCAGCGCGTTACCCGATCTGAAACTATTACGAATATTTGCCAGCGTGGTCAGGCACCAGGGGTTTGCCAATGCGCAACAGGCGCTAAACCTCTCGACCTCGGCCATCAGCACCTATATGAGCCAACTCGAAGCCAGTCTGGGCCTTGTGCTGTGCCATCGCGGGCGCGGCGGGTTCAGCCTTACCAGCAAGGGCGAGCTGTTTCACCAGGAAACTCTGCGCCTGTTGGGTGAACTGGAAGGTTTTGAACAGTACGCCGCAGCACTCAAGGGTGAGTTGCGCGGCACTCTGAACCTGGGGGTTATCGACTCCACGGTCAGCGACAAGGCCTTGCCCTTTGCCGAGGCCATTGGCGCCTATAGCCAGGAGCACCCGGCGGTGCATCTGCATTTGTCGGTGATGAGCCCCTACGAATTGCAGCTTGGCGTGCAAGATAACCGCCTTGATCTGGCCATCGGTGCGTTTTCTACGCGCATGAGCGGGCTGGTCTACCAGCCCCTTTATCGTGAGCAGCACTGGCTGTACTGCAGCACACGGCACCCCCTGTTCAGCGAGCGGCGCATTCCCGAGCCGGTGATTACTCAGCAGAGGATGGTGGGGCGCGGCTATTGGAGCCAGGCCGAACTGGCGCGTCACGGCTTCAAGCACAGCGCGGCGACGGTCGACAGCATGGAAGCACAGCTGATCCTGGTGCTTTCGGGGGCTTACATTGGTTATTTGCCCGAGCACTACGCAGAGCCCTGGGTAGAGAAGGGCGACTTGCGGGTGCTGCTCCCCGCGACCTTTGGCTATCAGGCGCCGTTTTCGATGATCGTGCGCCGTGGTCGCAGCCGAGAGCCGCTGATTCAAACCTTCCGCGACTTGCTCAAAGCACAGCTTAATCAACCTTGAACGAGAGCTTTATTCCCATGTCACGCGCCCAATGCCCTCGCTGCTTGCGCCCGCAATCGCACTGTTTGTGCAACTTGATTCCATGCCTGGACAGTCGCACCCGTGTGTTGCTGTTACAGCATCCGAGCGAGGTCAATCATGCGTTGAACACTGCACGGCTGGCAGCGCTGGGTTTGATCAATGCCGAGTTGCTGGTGGGCGAAGTGTTTGAGGATCTGGACAGGTTGCTCAATCCGCCGGGGTATCAGGCGCGGTTGTTGTTCCCGGGGGATGATGCACAGTTGCTCCAGGCGAGCACTGCGCCAGGCGAAAGCCTGCCATTACTGCTGGTAGTGCCGGACGGAACGTGGCGCAAGGCCCGCAAGTTGTTGCACCTCAACCCTTTGCTGGCACAGTTGCCACGGGTCACGCTGCCCGAAGGTGCGGTGTCGCGCTACCGACTGCGCAAAGCGCCGGGGCCGGGCGCCTTGTCGACCCTGGAAGCCATCGTGCAGGCGCTGGAAATCCTGGAGCCGCCCACGTCGTTTGCGTCGTTGCTGCGCCCGTTCGAGGCGTTGATCGAAGGGCAGATCGAAGCAATGGGCGCTGAAACCTATCTGAAAAATCACGGGGACAAGTCGTAACGTGTGGGAGCGGGCTTGCTTGCGATGCAGGCGGGGGGTATGTCAGGGAAACCGGGTTGATGCGATCGCGAGCAAGCCCGCTGCTACAAAGGTTTCAGGGTTTTTCGAGGGTTTTTTGACGCAGGATGTAAATGCTCACCAGCACCGCGCTGGTCAGCATGAACCCACGTGCCCAGGGTAAAGGCACCAGATAACACGACACGCCGATACTCAACCACATCAGGCCAATGGCGTAGACCTTGCCTTTGAGCGGGATGCCGTTGCCATCCAGGTAGTCGCGGATCCACGGCCCGAGTCGAGGGTGTTCGACCAGCCAGTGATAAAAGCGCGGCGAGCTGCGGGCAAAGCACGCGGCAGCCAGTAGCAGAAAGGGCGTTGTGGGCAGGACAGGGAGGAAGATGCCGATCACTCCCAACGCCACGCTCAGCCAGCCGATGGCAAACAGAACGTGGCGCAGCAACCGCGAACGGTTGCCGAAATCGGGAGGTGTCACTGAATCAGTGGTGACGTGGCTTGAGGATCGCAGGCTTTTCGTCCGGCGCCTGGCACAGCAGGTACAGGGCAGTCAGCGCTTCCGGGATCTGGACGATCATGTCGTCCATCAGGTTGGCATCCTTGGCGATGTCTTCGAACTCAGGCTGATCATCGAACAGGCCCGAACCCACCATGATTGGCAGCAGCATTTCGCTGACTTCTTCTTCAGCGGTTTCGAACCAGGCGGCTTCGCGCATGAATACGCCTTCCATGAAGCCTACACACCAGCCGCGCAGGTCGGAATCATCCGGCTCGTCGCCCAGGTCCAGGTCGCATGGCAGTTCGAACTCTTCATCGGACGCCAGTTGGCGGGCGATGTGAGCCTTGAGCTGGATCAGCGTGCCTTCGATTTCGGCGCGCTGGGCGTCGTCTTTGTAATGTGGGGCTTCGGAGAAGATTGCGTCGATCCACTCACGCTCAGGCACTTCTTCGGAGCAAATGGACAGGGCAGTCAGATAGCCGTGGGTGGCCACGTAGTCCAGCGCCTCGTCATGCAGCTCGTCGGCGTCGAGGAAGGCTTGCAGGCGGGTTAGTTGCTCAGCGAAGGACATTAAGTGCTACCTAGTAAATAAACGATAGTGAATTCTAGGCTTTCTTGAGCTTCCAAGCCAGTCGCAGGGCACATTTGCCATCAGTTCCCGGTTATCGGTGTTGCAATTACACAACCCGCAGCGGGGGAGTGCTCGGGTATACTGCCGCGTTTTGTGATGCCCTGCGTCAAATGTAGCGCGCCGGTGGCCAGTGCCCGAACCTTTTCAAGGTTTGCGGCCGTGCCGGATCGCGCTGGCGCAGGGGTGTTTCGGCGATTTCTGGAGTTTCTATGCTCGAACAGGCTCAACGCGTACTCAAAGACATCTTCGGCTACGACAGTTTCCGTGGTCGTCAGGGTGACATCATTGAGCGCGTGGCCAGTGGCGGTGACGCCTTGGTGCTGATGCCTACCGGCGGCGGCAAATCCCTGTGCTTCCAGGTACCGGCATTGTTGCGTGATGGCCTGGCCGTGGTGGTTTCGCCGTTGATCGCCCTGATGGACGATCAGGTGGCAACCCTTGAAGAACTCGGGGTGGCGGCTGCGGCCCTGAACTCGACCCTCAGCGCCGAACAGCAGCGTGATCTGGCCAACCGCATCAAGCGCGGTGAGGTCAAAATGCTCTACCTGGCGCCCGAGCGTCTGGTACAGCCGCGCATGATGGCGTTTTTGCAGAGCCTGGACATTGCCCTGTTTGCCATCGACGAAGCCCACTGCGTATCGCAGTGGGGCCACGATTTCCGTCCGGAATACCTGCAACTGGGCCAGTTGGCCGAAGTGTTCCCCAATGTGCCGCGTATCGCCCTGACCGCCACGGCAGACAAACGCACCCGCGAAGAAATCGTTACCCGCCTGCATTTGCAGAACGCCGAACGCTTTCTGTCGAGCTTTGACCGGCCCAACATTTTTTATCGCATCGTGCCTAAAGAGCAGCCGCGCAAGCAGTTGCTGGCGTTCCTCTCGGAGCGACGCAGCGACGCGGGCATCGTGTATTGCCTGTCGCGCAAAAAGGTCGATGAAGTGGCGAAGTTTCTGTGCGAGCAGGGCTTCCCGGCCTTGCCGTATCACGCCGGTTTGCCGAGTGATACCCGGGCCGCCAACCAGAAGCGCTTCCTCAACGAGGAGGGGCTGATCATGGTGGCGACCATCGCGTTTGGCATGGGGATCGATAAATCCAACGTACGTTTTGTCGCGCACCTCGATTTGCCCAAGTCCCTTGAAGCTTATTACCAGGAAACCGGTCGGGCAGGGCGTGATGGCCTGCCGGCTGACGCCTGGATGGCCTACGGTCTGCAAGACGTGGTGATGCTCAAGCAAATGCTGCAAAACTCCGAGGGCGATGAGCGACACAAGCGTCTGGAGCACCACAAGCTCGATGCCATGCTGTCGTTGTGCGAAGAAACCCGCTGCCGTCGTCAGACCCTGCTCGCGTATTTTGATGAAGACATGCCGCAGCCTTGCGGGCATTGCGATAACTGCATGGATGGCGTTCAAACCTGGGATGCCACCGAGCCTGCACGTCAGGCGCTTTCGACGATTTATCGTACGGGCCAGCGTTATGGCACCGGGCATTTGATTGACGTGTTGCTGGGTCGAGAAAACGAAAAAACCCGCAGCATGGGTCATCAACACCTGTCCGTATTCGGTGTTGGCAAAGACCGCAGCGAAGGCGAATGGCGCACGCTGTTCCGCCAGCTGGTAGCCCGTGGCCTGGCCGACATTGATATCGAAGGCTATGGCGGCTTGCGGTTGAGCGACACCTGTCGCCCGTTGCTGCGTGGCGAAGTGACCCTGGAACTGCGTCGCGAGCTCAAGCCGCAAACTTCGGTCAAGAGCAGTTCTGCCAGCCCTGCCAGTCAATTGGTGCGCGGCGAAGAGCGCGAGCAGTGGGAAGCCCTGCGTGCGTTGCGGCGCAAGTTGGCGGAAGAACACGGCGTGCCGCCTTACGTCATCTTCCCCGACTCAACCCTGCTCGAAATGTTGCGCAGCCAGCCGACTTCCTTGTCCGAGATGGCAACGGTCAGCGGTGTGGGCGCGCGCAAGCTGGAGCGTTACGGCGAGGCGTTCCTCGAAGTGCTGGGCGGGCAGGCCGAAACGCCAAAAGTGGTGGCCGATATCCGTCACGAGCTGATCAGCCTGGCCCGGGCCGGCATGACTCCGTTGCAGATCAGCGGGCAATTGCAGTGTTCTGAAAAGAATGTTTACACAATGCTGGCCGAGGCCATTGGTCGTCAGGAGCTTTCGCTGGAACAGGCGCTGGACTTGCCTGAAGACCTGATGGAAGAAGTGCAGGATGCCTTCCTGGATGGTGAAGGTGAATTGCCGAGCGTGGCCAGCATCGCCGAGCAGTTCAAGGGCCGTGTACCGGAAGGTGTGCTGTATTGCGTACGTGCGGCGCTGCAATCTGAGTTTGAAATGTGACCATGTTGCTGATTTTGTAACGAATGATTGACTTGCACCTCTTGCCTATGAGCAAGCGGCATGCTTAGCTGACTAATAATTAGCTTCACTCTATTTTCAGTCTAATCATCGAGTTTTTTATGCCGTTAACCGATCAGCACCGTTTTGGTATGCAACTGGCCCAAATGTCTCGTGGCTGGCGTGCCGAGCTGGATCGTCGTCTTGCCGGTCTGGGGTTGTCCCAGGCGCGTTGGCTGGTGCTCTTGCATCTGGCCCGCTTTGACGAAGCGCCGACTCAGCGCGAACTGGCCCAAAGCGTTGGCGTTGAAGGTCCGACCCTTGCTCGTTTGCTCGACAGCCTTGAAGCCCAGGGCCTGGTTCAGCGTCACTCGGTGGTTGAAGACCGTCGCGCCAAGAAAATCGTCCTGAGTGATTCCGCCCGTCCGTTGATCGAGCAGATCGAAGCCATCGCCACGGCGTTGCGCCAGGAGCTGTTTGTGGGCATCGATGAAGAAGAGCAGCGCATTTGCCTGCGCGTCCACAAGCGCATTCTGGATAACCTCGAGAAGAACTGATGTAGACCGGTGGGAGCGGGCTTGCTCGCGATGCAATCGCGGGCAAGCCCGGTTCCCGCAAGTTCTGTGCTGTTTACAGCTCACTGTGGGCGGGCTTTCAGAACGTCTGCCCCAGGTTTAGATACAACGCCTTTTGGTCATCATCGTTAAAGCCATAGCTGAAGTTCAGCGGGCCCAGCGGTGTGTCGAAGCCGATAAAAATACTCGCCGCATTGATATAGCCGCTGTCGAACTCGTTGTCGTTGTTCCAGGCGCGCCCACGCTCCAGCGAGGCACCGGCATACAGCGGGAAATCAAACGGCAAATACGAGCGCGGTGTGAGGCGACGATAGTACACGGCCCGCATCAGGCTGATGTTCTGCCCCGAGATCCCGTCCTCCCTGAACCCGGACAATTGCCGTGCTCCGCCCAGCAGGAAGCTGGAGGTCACCACATTGGCCTTGTCCAGCGTGCGCCCGTAGCGCCCGCCCAGAATCCAGGTGTCGGGCCCTGAACTCAGGGCCTTGTCCAGATTGAACTCCCACTGACGATAACGCTCATCCGAGCCAAGCCCCGGTTCGAATTGGCGCACGCTCAGGCTGATGTCTTCACCCGAGTGGGGGAAGTACACGTTATCCAGAGAGTCGAAGGAGTACTTCAGGTCGTAGAAGCCTTCGTTGAAGCTGGTACTTGGCAAGTCACGTTCCCCAATTCGCACGTCGGCCTTGCCCCATGCCTCGCCCACTCCCAGACGGATCTCGCCGCTGTTGCCGATTTGACGACCAAAATTGAGGCCAAAGCCGTAACGCTCAAGTCGGTATTCGGCAATGGGGTCGTTGTCGAGGATGGCTTCCACGTTTTGTGACTGGGCGTTGATGTAGGGCGCAACGAAGTAGCGCGATCCCGCATCCAGCGGCTGGTAAAACTCGCTGTACAGCTCTTGCTTGTCGCCAATCTGCACCCGCGTCAGCCACTCTGCGCCCAGGGTATTGATGCCGTTGATGCGGTAACTGGCGCCGATATTGAATGCGCTGTCGCCGCGCATATCGTCAGACAGGTTCAGTCCCAGGCGCAGATAGTCGGTACCGCTGCGTTTGCCGCGGGCGCTGATCACCAAGGTGCGATCCTTGCCCTTGTGCACCACGCGGTATTGCACCTGATCGAAGTAGTCCAGCCCGTACAGCGTGCCCATGTCCCGTTGCAGGCGGCCCAGGTCCAGCGGTTCGCCAATGGGCTGGCGAATGTAATAGCGGATCACCGAGTCGCCGATTTTAGAGTCGTTTTCGATCTTGATCGCGGTAATGACCGGGGTGCGCTCTTCGGCTGAACGGGCCTCGGCCAACTGCGTGCTGGAGTCATGGCGCAAGCTGGCCAGGCGTTTTTCGAGAATCTGCGTGGCGCGGTAGCCGGCGTTGATGATGTCTTGCGAGCGACCAAAATCAGTGGCGCCATAACTGGCCAGTGCGGGCTGGATCAGGATGTCATCGGGCTTGAGTGACGCAAGCTGTATCTCGGAGTTGCTGCGGGTCATCAGGGTGATGGACTGATTGAGGATGTCGAACACGGTATTGAGTTGTTTGCGCCCGCGAAGCGGGGTGCCGATATCCACCACGATGACCATGTCCACGCCCATCTCGCGGGCCACATCCACGGGAATATTGTCGACCATGCCACCGTCAACCAGCAGTTGACCGTTGATCTCTACCGGGGCGAACACCGCCGGTATCGACATGCTGGCGCGGATCACCTGGGGTAGATGGCCTTTGCGAAACACCACCTTTTCACCATTGACGATATCAGTGGCGACGGCGCGGAACGGGATCGGCAGCTTGTCGAAATCACGGATGTCGCTGCTGTGGGCCAGCAGGCTTTCGAGCAGTAACGCCAGGTTCTGGCCCTGAATCACGCCCAATGGCAGACCCAGACTGCCATCATCACGGAAACTGAGTTGCTGTTTGACCAGAAAGTCACGGTCGTCCTGCTTGCGCCGGAACGGTACGTCTTCGCGGGCCGGGGCATCTGACAGGGCTTCTTGCCAGTCGATACCCAGCGCGAGCTTTTCCAGCTCATCGATCTTGTAGCCCGAGGCATACAGGCCGCCGATCACAGCTCCCATGCTGGTCCCCGCGATGGCATCGATCTGGATGCCTTGCTCTTCAAGGGCCTTGAGTACGCCGACGTGGGCCAGACCGCGGGCCGCCCCTCCGGACAGCACCAGGCCGATTTTGGGCTTGCCCGCTTCGGCGGCAAACAGCACCAGGGGACATAAACACAGGAGTAAACAGCTCAGCAGGCGGCGCATCATGAATCTCTGGGCAAGCGACAAAGGCGGCTATTATAGCGGCGCCTTTCCTACAAGAGCCTTTGAAATCATGCCGTCGAACAAACCCGAAATTGTCATCACCTACTGCACCCAATGCCAGTGGCTGCTGCGTGCTGCCTGGCTGGCCCAAGAGTTGCTCAGTACGTTTGCCGAAGACCTTGGACGGGTCGCGCTGGAGCCTGGCACTGGCGGGGTGTTTCGCATCACCTGTGACGGCGTGCAAATCTGGGAGCGCAAGGCCGATGGCGGTTTTCCCGAGGCTAAGGTGCTCAAGCAGCGGGTTCGCGACCAGATCGACCCGCAGCGCGACCTTGGGCACAA
Organism: Pseudomonas sp. MF06569; assembly: GCF_059862735.1. Classification (NCBI taxonomy): domain Bacteria; kingdom Pseudomonadati; phylum Pseudomonadota; class Gammaproteobacteria; order Pseudomonadales; family Pseudomonadaceae; genus Pseudomonas; species Pseudomonas sp. MF06569. Next base: position 72,014 of record NZ_JCBCUZ010000018.1, read on the forward strand.
CGACCGGGCTCAGTGAGCAGCGGCATCCAGCGCGGGCTTGCCTGGAGCAGGGCCGCCGGCCATGCGGCTCGACACCACGATCGCGACAATAATCAGCAGCCCGCCCAGTAGCATGCGCAGCGAAGGTGTTTCGTGGAACAACAGCCAGGCCAGGGTGATGCCATAGACCGGCTCCAGGGCAAAGACCACGGCGGCAGTGCGCGCCTTGATCACGGCGAGGCTGGCGACGAACAGGCTGTGAGCCACGCCCGTGCACAGCACGCCCAGCAGGCAGATCCACAGCCAGTCCAGCGGGCGGACATCGCTTAGCTGCGGGGCGGCAAATGGCAGCAGGCACAAGGCGACCACCGCGTTTTGCCACATCGCCGCCTGCACGGCGGGCACCCGGCCCGAGTTGGCCCTGTTGTTCAGTGACAGCAGGGAGAACAGCAGGCCCGAGGCGATCGACCACAGCAGCCCTTCGGTCGCCTGGCTGGCCAGGTCGAAGCTCGGGGTGACGAGGATCAGTCCGACGCTGACCAGTACCACCAGAATGATTTCGTTGAGCCGAATGCGTTCGCGAAAAATCAGCCCTTCGAGAATCACCGTGAATGCCGGAAAACTGGCAAAGCCCAGGGTGGCAATCGCCACCCCGGCGATCTTGACCGAGATAAAAAAACTCACCCAGTGCCCGGCCAGCAGTAAGCCGCTCAACAGCAGGTTGCGGGCATCGCGCAGGGTCAGCGTGTACCAGCTGCGTTTGGCCAGACCGGCGAAGCAGACAAGGGCCAGAACCGCAAAGGCGGCGCGGCCAAAGACGATGATTGCAGCCGAAGCGGCCGCCAGCTTGCCGAATACGCCCGTCAGGCCAAACAGCAAGGCACCGATATGCAGGGCACCCAAAGCGGTACGCGGAGTCATTGCAATCCTTAAATCAATACGGGCAAGGCGTTCAGTTTAAGGGGCGGGGCGGCGGGCTGTCTGTCGTGAGACTGGCGTCAGTTGTCGCCAGACTCGCGGCGCAGCACCGAAGGCGAGGCTCCGAATTCCCGGAGCATGGCGGCTGCAAAAGCGCTTTGTGAACTGTAACCGACGCGGCTGGCGACTTCGCCAATGGGCAGGGTGCTGTGGCGTAACAGCGTCAAGCCGCTGTACAGGCGGCGTTGGCGAATGTAGTCCATGGGCGTTTGCCCGCTCTCGCTGACAAAGCGACTGTGCAAACGGGCGCAGGAAAGACCGGCAATCTGCGCCAGATCTGCAACCTGAAGCGGGTAGGCGGCGTTTTGTGCGATGTAGGCATCCATCGCGGCATAAGGCAGGCGGCGGGCTTGTGCCTGCTCAGGCGCGAGCGGGTTCAAGCTGGCCAGCAGCAGAATTGCACCTTGGCGGGCAATCAGCGGATCACTCACAGGACTGCTGGCCAGCCAGCTCACCAATTGGTGTTGCCTGGGGTCCAGGACCAGGTGACCGGTCGTGTCGAGCAAGCGACGGCTGGCATCGGCGTGCTCGCCCAGGGTTTGCCCGAGCCAGTTTTGCCCCGGAACGTCGAGCACCAGGCAGTGGCTGCCTTGCGGGCTGCCGCAGGTGTGGTGAGCGCCTGCGGGAATAATGATCAGATGCTGCTGACGTAACAGGCTGGCGCGTCCGTCCACTTCGAAATCGAGTTTGCCGGACAGACTGATCACCACCTGCGCGTGCTCATGGCTGTGAGCAATCACCTCTTGGCGGTAATGACGCAGTGACAGGATTTGGTCCATGGCGACCTCATGTGTGGATCAGTGCCGCCAGAATGCCGGAATGCACAGTACGAACACGGTAATGATCTCCAGGCGACCTAGCAACATGCCCAGGGACAGAATCCACTTGGCTGCATCCGGCAGGCTGGCGAAGTTGCCGGAGGGGCCAATGGTTTCGCCCAGTCCCGGTCCAACGCCGGACACTGTACTGGCGGCGCCGGTGAGGGCGGTCATCCAGTCCAGCCCCAGCAGCGAAAGGGCCAGGGCGATCACGCAAATGGTGATGGCAAAGAAGAACGAAAAGGTCAAAATCGAGCGTACGATTTCTTCGTCGAGGCGGTGGCCGTTGTACTTTTGCTTGATCACTGCACGAGGGTGGATCAGCTGATTAAGGTTGGCCTTGAGCAGGATGTAGGCGACTTGAAAACGGAAAATCTTGATTCCGCCAGCAGTCGAGCCCGAACATCCGCCAATAAAGCCCAGATAGAAGAACAGCATAAGCGAGAAATTGCCCCACAGGCTGTAGTCGCCCAGAGCGAAACCTGTGGTTGTAACAACCGACGTCACGTTGAGCGCCACATGGCGGAAGGCGTCCCAGTAAGGCATGTTGGTGGTCCACCACAGCCAGGCGCTGAGTACGATCCAGGTCACCAGCAGCAGGCCCAGCAAGCCTTGAACCTGCTGGTCCTTGATCAGCGCCTTGCGATGGCCGCGCAAGGTGGCGACATACAGGGTAAACGGCAAGCTGCCCATGATCATCACGGCGATGGCCACCCAGTGCACTGCCGGTTGTGACCACTTGGCCAGCGACTGGTCGGAGGTCGAGAACCCGCCGGTGGAAATGGCCGACATGGCGTGGTTGATCGCGTCAAACACACTCATGCCTGCCCACCAGAACGCCAGGCTGCCGATGATGGTGATGCCGACATAAGCGGCCACAATCAGTCGCGCCACCATGTGCGAGCGGGGCATGACCTTTTCGGATCGGTCAGACGATTCGGTCTGGAACAGGCGCATGCCACCGATTCGCAGCAGGGGCAAAATCGCTACCGCCATGCCGATAAAGCCAATGCCACCCAGCCAGTGCAGCATTGAGCGCCACATCAGAATGCCGGGGGACATGGTGTCCAGCCCGCTCAGGACCGTGGAGCCGGTGGCGGTAATGCCGGACATGCTTTCGAAAAATGAGTCGGTGTAGCTGATGTGCTGCGTCAGCAAAAATGGCAGTGCGGCGAAGATGCACACGATGACCCAGCTGGACACCGTCAGCAGGTACATGTCCCGTGGACGCAGGTGAACCTGCTCGGGGCGCCCGGGTATCACCAGCGCCAAACCTGCAATAAAGGTAATCAGGCTGGCCCACAGGAAAGATGGCAAGTCGCCCAGGTGGTCGTAAATCACCAGGGTCAACATGGGCACAGCCATGCTGATCGCGAGCGTAATCAGGAAGATGCCGATAATAAAACCGATGATGCGTAAGGTCGGCAACGCCATGAAGTCAGCTCGGGGATGAAAGAGGGGCGCCATTCTACCTGTGGTCTGGGCTATGTAAACTGCCAGGCCCTCGGGAGATACCGTTAGAATAGCCGCACATTTTCTTCAGGAGGTGGCCAATGGAGGCTCTCGACGCTTTGCTCAACCGTGTTTCTGCCCCGCGCTTGCTTGATCCGGCGCCGACGGCCGAGCAACGTGAAGTACTGTTTGCGGCCGCCTTGCGTGCGCCGGACCACGGGCAGTTGCGTCCTTACCGTTTTTTGACGGTTGAAGGCGAAGCGCGCAACCAGCTGGGTGAAATACTTGCCGAGGCCGTGCAGGCCCAGGGCGGCGAGGTGACACAAGCGGCATTGGACAAGGCCCGCGCCATGCCTTTGCGCGCACCGTTGGTCGTTGTGGTGATTGCCCGTTTGCAGGATCACTTCAAAGTACCGAAATCCGAGCAACTGATTACGGCAGGCTGTGCAGCCCATGCCATTGAACTGGCAGCTTATGCCCAGGGCATTGGTGCGGTATGGCGTACCGGTGAATTGTCCTATGCGCCACATGTGGCCAAGGGACTGGGGCTGGGCGAGGGCGAGGAAGTGGTAGCGTTCTTGTATCTGGGGACCGCGCAGAACGAACTGCGTACCGCGCCGAAAGTGGATAGCGCCGAGTTCGTGAAGGCGTGGTCGGTCAAGTAATCCCGGATCTATAAACCTGTGGGAGCGGGCTTGCTCGCGATTCGGGCGGCGCGGTGTAGCGGTGCCACCGCGGCGCCGGAATCGCGAGCAAGCCCGCTCCCACAACAGCAGCGCAAACGCCGCATCAGATTTACAGATTGCCGTTGGGCTCCAGCGGCAACTCCAGCGTGGCAATAAACCCGCCATCCGGATGATTGCCCAGCACCAGGCGCCCGCCATGACGTTCCGCAGCACGGCGTGCAATGGCCAGTCCCAGCCCGTGCCCGGCGGCCGTCTGGCCAGGCGCGCGGAAGAACGGTTCGCCCAGTTGTGCCAAGTGCTCCTCGGCGACCCCGGGCCCGTGGTCGCGTACCTTGATAGTGATGTGCTCGCCCTCGCGCGCCGCACTCAACTCGATCGGCTGACCGGGCGGGTTGAAACGTTGCGCATTGCGCAGCAGGTTATCCACCGCCCGCTCGATCATGGTTGGCCAGCCATTGAGGCTCAAATCCGGCTCGGCAAGCAATTGCACCGCTTGCTCGGGGGCCGCCATCGACGCATCCTTTTGCACCGCGCCGAGCAGGGCATTGAGCTCCACGTGCTCTGCGCTGGCCTGGTCGGCATCAACCCGGGCCAGGGTGAGAATTTCACTGATCAACGATTCGAGCCGATCGCATTCGCGGGTCAGCCGTGGCCACAGTTTTTCCCGCTCCTCAGGTCCGGCGCGCTCAGCCAGTGCCAGGGCGATTTTAAGGCGGGCCAGTGGCGAGCGCAGCTCGTGGGACACGTCGCGCAGCAACTGGCGCTGACTGCCGATCAAACTCTGCAGGCGGGCGCCCATGCGGTTGAAATCGGTGGCCAGTACGCCAAATTCATCGCGGCGCGAGGCCAGTCGCGCCAGGCTGTTCTGTTGATAGGTGGTTTGCCCCAGATCATGCACTGCAACCCGCAGGCGGCTCAGCGGCCGGGTGATGGAGAGGGTGACCATCAGGCTGAACAGGGTCAGTACCACCAGGGCAATCCCCAGGGCACTCAGCGGCCAGATCAGGCTCTGGCGATGCCAGGCATCCAGTTCCGGGTGTGGAATGCGATAAATCAGCAGGTAGGTTTCGGCGGTTTTTGGGCTGGTGTATTCGACCGTCAGGCGGCGCCAGGGCAACTGCTCTTCGCCCGGATGCTGGCGAGCTTCCCAGGCCGCTGCCCGGCGAGGGAACGTGCCGCGAACCACGGGGTCGCCACTTTCGTTAAGTACCTGCACGTCGATGTGATAGCGACGTTTGCGCTTTTCGAGGAAGTCTTGGGCGGCGTCGGCGCCTTGGGTTTCGTAGCGCTCAGTCCATTGTTGCGCCAGGTTGGCGATCCCTGGATGGCGGGAAAGAATCCACGCGTCCTGATTGAGCATGTGCCCCATCAGGATCGAAAGCCCTGCGACCAAGGCAATCGCCAGCCAAAAGCTGGCAAGAATGCGCCAAAACAGTGATCGCACGGTAATTCCTCGCGGGTAATGGATTAAAACGAGTAAAGCCCAACGGCCAAAGGCCGTTGGGCTTCATGTGCGCGTGGATTATTGCGCTTTAGGAGCTTGTTGTGCTTTCCATTCCTTGAACTGCTTCCACTCAGCCTGACGCTCGGCGCGTTTCTGTTGCATCTCGTCGAAGCGTTTTTGCTGATCAGGCTTGAGCAAGGCACGGATATCGCTCTGGGTCTTGTCGTGCTTGGCCTTGATCTCGTCTTTCAGTGCTTTTTGATCAGCGGCTGGAAGTTTTTCCAGGTACTTCTCGACCAACTGCTTGCGGTCATGCATTTGCTCGCCCATCAACTTGCCAATCTGCTGGCGCTGTTCGCGGCTCAGGTCCAGTTGGCTGTAAGGGGCTTCGCCGCGACCGTGGTGCTCGCCACCGTGACGTGGGCCCATTGAGCCGTCGCCACCAGGCATGGCCATTGCGACGGTTGGCAGTGCTGCAGCAAACATCAAAGCAATTAGAGTCTTACGCATGGTGTGTCTCCTTCGATTACGTTCCGGTGAATCCGGATGCGCCCAGTTTAGGGAGATCAAGGTCAAGCGCTGTCAGCCCTGCGTAAAGCTTTGGTAAAGACGGTTTTGCGGGGTATTTACACACGCTCCCGGCAAAAAGGGGTTATGCGCTGTAAAAGTAACCACGGCTGCGCAGCGCCACAATACGGGGGCTGCCGTCGGGGTGGGGGCCAATCTTCTTGCGAAGGTTGCTGATGTGCATGTCCAGGCTGCGGTCGTACAGGGTCAGCTTGCGGCCCAGGGCAATCTGCGCCAGTTCCTGCTTGTCCAGCGGCTCGCCCGGTTGACGCAGCAAGGCTTCAAGAATCCGGCTTTCAGACACGGTCAGCGTGATGTCGCGCTGGTCGATCGTGACCACGCCGCGCATGGGGCTGAAGCACAAATCCCCCAGCTCCATCTGGCTGGATACCGCTGCCGGGTGGCTGCGGCGCAATACGGCGCGCAGGCGGGCAGTCAGTTCCCGGGGGTCGCAGGGTTTGGCCAGGTAGTCATCGGCGCCCAGCTCGAGCCCCAGAATGCGGTCCAGGGGTTCGCCACGGGCTGACAGCATCAGCACCGGCAAGTCCGGATGATCGTTGCGCAGTTGCTTGAGCAGCTCAAGGCCACTGCCATCTGGAAGCATGACATCCAGTACCACGGCATCGGGGCTGGACTCGTTCAACGCCTTGCGGGCGCTTGAACCGTCATGGCAAGCGCGAACCTGGAAGCCTTCCTGGCTCAGCCAACTGACGAGAAGCTCACACAGCTCCTCGTCATCATCTATCAGTAACAGGTCGCTCATGACTTACTCGATTTAACCAGTGCCGACGTTGTCTACGTCGGCTACCGGCAAAGATACCCCAGGGAGGCGGGTTACGGCAGGACTTGCTTGAACGGCTTGACGATAACGCTGGCATACACGCCAGCAGCAACGAAGGGATCAGCCTCGGCCCAGGCCTGGGCGATGGTCAGGGATTCGAACTCGGCCACGATCAGGCTGCCGCTGAAGCCGGCAGCGCCCGGATCATTGCTGTCGATGGCCGGATGAGGGCCGGCCAGCACCATGCGACCTTGCGCGTTAAGCTGTTGCAAGCGCTCAAGGTGCGCAGGGCGGGCAGCCAGGCGAGCTTCAAGCGAGTTGGCGACGTCTGTTGCAATGATGGCGTAGAGCATGTCAGTCCTTGGTCTTGGGGGTGGTTGGATCGGTGTCATGCAGATGGCGCGACAGGTAAATGCCTTGGCCGATCAGGAACAGCACGGTCATGCCCAGGCTGCCGAACACTTTAAAGTCGACCCAGAAGCTTTGATAGGTGAACGCAACGTAGAGGTTGGCCGCGCCGCAAAACAGGAAGAATGCGATCCAGGCCAGGTTCAGGCGTGTCCATACCGCGTCGGGCAGGGTCAGTACATGACCCATCATGCGTTTGATCAGCAGTTTGTCGCCGATAAAATGGCTACCGGCAAACACCAGTGCAAACAGCCAGTTCACCACCGGCGCTTTCCACTTGAGGAAGGTTTCGCTGTGGAAGGCGAGGGTCAGGCTGCCGAACACCAGGCAGGCTATCAGGGTCAGCCATTGGCTTTTTTCGAGTTTGCGCTGTTTAAAAAACAGAATGCCGTACACCACCAGCGAACTGGCAATCAGCATCGCCGTAGCGCTGTAGATACCCCCGACCGACAGGCTGTGCCCGCCGATTTCGATGACGCGTGGGTCGGTTTTGTAAACGATGAAAAACAGTAGCAGCGGGATGAAGTCGATGAATTGTTTCACAGTGGCAGCCAGAAGCAGGATGTGGCGGCATAATAACAAACATCAATGACAGCGAAAGTGTCAGCTAGAGGTTATTAAATCCCCGTGGAAATTGACTTGCATTGCCATAGCACAGCTTCCGATGGCGCCCTGGCGCCTGCGGTACTGGTCGCGCGTGCGTTCGAGAAAGGTGTGCGAGTCCTGGCCCTGACCGATCACGACACACTTGAAGGTCTGGACGAAGCCCGCACAGCGGCGCAGGCGCTGAACATGACCTTGATCAACGGCGTCGAATTGTCGTGTACCTGGGGCGGGGCCACGATTCATGTGCTCGGCTACGGTTTTGATGTCAATGCCCCAGCGTTGGTCGAGGCCATTGCCAAACTGCATGAGGGCCGCTGGCTGCGGGCCGAGGAGATCAGTCGCAAACTGGCGCTCAAGGGCATGCCCGGCGCGCTTGAAGGCGCGCGGGCCATCCAGCAAGGGCTGGGTGACAGCGGTAATGCCCCGGCCCGTCCGCACTTTGCCGATTTTCTGGTCGAGGCCGGGTACGTCAAGGATCGCGCCGAAGCCTTTCGCAAGTGGCTGGGGGCGGGCAAGCTGGGCGACGTCAAACTGCATTGGCCGACCCTTGAAGACACGGTCGCCACCCTGCGTGCAGCCGGGGCCTGGGTAAGCCTGGCGCACCCGTCGCACTACGATTTCACCCGCAGCAAGCGCCGACGTCTGATTGGCGACTATATTCAAGCTGGGGGTCACGCTATTGAAGTGGTCAACGGGTATCAGCCAGCCGATCAGGTAGGCAGCCTGGCGATCCTTGCGCGTGAGTTCGGTCTGCTGGTCAGTGCCGGCAGTGATTTTCATGGTCCGGGAGGTTGGTCCGAGATTGGCGAGTACCGCCCGGTCCCGGAAGATCTGCCGCCATTGTGGTGTCGATTCAAATATGAACAGCCCACTGCTAACGTCTGAACAGGTAAACACTGTGAGTCAATTTTTCCAGATTCATCCGGAAAACCCTCAAGCGCGCCTGATCAAGCAGGCCGTCGAGATCATCAAAAAGGGTGGGGTGGTGATTTATCCCACCGATTCGTCCTATGCCGTGGGTTGCCAGATGGGCGACAAGGGTGCGATCGAGCGGATCAAGCGCCTGCGTAACCTGGACGACAAGCACAACTTCACCCTGATGTGCTGCGATCTTTCCCAGCTGGGGCTGTTCGCCAAGGTCGATACCGGCACGTTCCGTTTGCTCAAGGCCCACACGCCGGGGCCTTACACCTTCATTCTCAACGCCACCCGCGAAGTGCCGCGCCTGCTGCTGCATCCCAAGCGCCGTACTATCGGCCTGCGCGTACCGAGCCACCCGATTGCGCTGGCGCTGCTTGAAGAGCTGGGCGAGCCGCTGATGAGCGTGACGCTGATTTTGCCGGGCGAAAGTGAGCCGATGGAAGATCCGTACGAGATTCGCAATGCCCTGGAAAAACAGGTCGACCTGATTATCGATGGCGGTTTTGGCGGCAACAAGGCCTCGACCGTGATCAGCCTGGTCGACAGCGGTGATCCCGAGATTGTCCGTGTGGGTTGCGGCGATCCTGAACCGTTTATGGTCGAGGCCTGATGTCTGACGTTCAAGCTCCTGAGGCGGTAGAGGCCCAGGCCGGTGTCCAGCAAGAACTGTCGCTCGCTATGGTCTATGGCCAGGCGGTCATCGAAATGCCGCAAGACCTGTACATCCCTCCGGATGCGCTGGAGGTGTTCCTCGATGCCTTTGAAGGCCCGCTCGACCTGCTGCTGTACCTGATCCGCAAGCAAAACATCGACATCCTCGACATTCCGGTGGCAGAAATCACCCGCCAGTACATGGGTTATGTCGAGCTGATGAAAACCGTACGCCTGGAGTTGGCCGCCGAGTACCTGGTGATGGCCGCCATGCTGGCCGAGATCAAGTCCCGCATGCTGTTGCCTCGCTCGGTCGAAATCGAAGAGGACGAGGGCGACCCCCGTGCCGAACTGATTCGCCGTTTGCAGCAATACGAGCGTTTCAAGGCTGCCGCTGAAGGGATTGAAGGGTTGAGCCGGGTAGGGCGCGAGGTGTTTGTGCCCAAACTCGATGCCCCTGAAGCCCGGGCACGCAAGCTGGTGCCGGATGTGGCGCTGGAAGAGTTGCTGATGTCCATGGCTGAAGTGTTGCGCCGAACCGACATGTTTGAAAGCCATCAGGTCAGCCGTGAGGCCCTGTCGACCCGCGAACGCATGAGCGACGTGCTCGAACGCCTCAAGGGCGGTGGCTTTGTGCCTTTTGTCGAGCTGTTTACTGCCGAAGAGGGCAAGTTGGGCGTGGTCGTGACGTTTATGGCCGTGCTTGAACTGGTCAAGGAGTCGCTGGTCGAGCTGGTGCAAAATGAACCCTTCGCGCCGATCCATGTGCGGGCAAGAGCCGAATAAAGAGCTGAAACCATGAATTTGACTGAACCCCGCGAGCTTGCCTCCTTGCTTGAGGCCTTTCTGTTGGCCTCGGGAAAGCCACAAAGCCTTGAGCGCCTGTTTGAACTGTTTGAAGAAGGTGAGCGTCCGGAACCGCCTGTATTCAGGAAGGCCCTGGAACTGCTGCGCAAATCCTGCGATGGCCGTGCGTTTGAACTCAAGGAAGTTGCCTCGGGCTATCGCCTGCAGATTCGCGAAAAGTACTCGCCGTGGGTCGGGCGTTTGTGGGAAGAGCGCCCGCAGCGCTACTCGCGAGCCATGCTTGAAACCATGGCGCTGATTGCCTATCGCCAGCCCATCACGCGGGGCGAGATTGAAGACGTGCGGGGTGTGGCGGTCAACAGCCACATCGTCAAAACCCTGCTTGAGCGAGAGTGGATCCGCGTAGTGGGCTATCGCGACGTGCCGGGCAAGCCTGCGATGTTCGCAACCACCAAGGGTTTTCTCGATCACTTCAACCTCAAGAGCCTCGACGAACTGCCGCCGCTGGCCGAGTTGCGCGAGCTTGAGCCTGATCCGATCCTCGATTTCGACGACGCTCCGGTGCCTGCGCACCTTCAGGCCCTGGCCGACGAAAGCGCCGAGCCGGAAGAGCCCAAGGATGAAACCAGCTTCCGTACCCTGCTGACGGAACTGGACTCGATGGAAGAAGGTCTCAAGACCGACTTTGACGACTTGCTGCGCGACGCTGTGCCCGTCGATGTTCCGGAGCCGGAAGTAGAGGTAGAGGTGGCGGTAGAGGTAGCAGTAGAGGTCGAGGTAGAGCTGCAACCACAACCGCCGCAACCCTCTGCGGCCGAGCTGGCCCGCGAGCGATTGCGCGCTGCCGTTGCGGCCCTTGAGCAGCGATCGGCCTTGATCGATGAAGAACTTGAGGCCCAGGCACTGGCTGAAGCCATCGAGCAGGAGCGCCGCGAGCAGCAAGATTGACGCATAACCCCTGTGGGAGCGGGCTTGCTCGCGATTCGGGCGGCGCGGTGTAGCGGTGCCACCGCGGCGATGCAATCGCGAGCAAGCCCGCTCCCACAAAAAGTACTTGAGGTTTAACCATGACTTCACCCAAAGACCCCTGCATCGGCGTCTGCAAATTTACCGATGACATCTGCATCGGTTGCGGGCGCACCAAGCGTGAAATCAAGGCCTGGAAGAAACTCGGCAAAGACGAAAAGCGTGCAGTGCTGGCGGAGTCGGCGCTGCGTTTGCTGGCGTTCGAGGCCACCGGTCGGCGGAAAAAGAAGTAAGTCAGCCACTTCGTGACTAGCCTTTGATGCGCAATGGCCAACATCAGCGTATGATTCGCGACCCTTTGGCGCTCGATAGAGCCCCAAGGCCCATTTTTAACACTTCAGGCGTTCGCCTGAATTGACACACCGGGAGGTGCCCAGATGAGTGATCTAGACCCTAAAGACAGCCAGGAAATTGGCCCAGCAGGCGAAAAACTGCAAAAAGTCCTCGCCCGTATTGGCGTTGGCTCGCGTCGCGACGTAGAGAGTTGGATCAGCCAGGGCCGTATCAAGGTCAATGGCAAGGATGCAACCCTGGGTCTGCGCGTAGACCTGCACGACGCCATCTCCATCGATGGCAAGGTGATCAAGCGTGAAGAGGCAGCCGAATCGGTTCGCCGCGTGATCATGTACAACAAACCCGACGGCGAAATCTGCACCCGTGACGACCCTGAAGGCCGTCCGACCGTGTTTGACAAACTGCCGCGTCCAAAAGAAGGCCGCTGGATCAACATCGGCCGTCTGGACATCAACACCACCGGCTTGCTGATGTTCACCACCGACGGTGAGCTGGCCAACCGCCTGATGCACCCTTCCTACGAAATGGACCGTGAATACGCGGTACGTGTACGTGGCGAAGTGGATGACGAGATGATCGAGCGCCTCAAGGCTGGCGTTGTGCTGGAAGACGGCCCTGCGCGTTTCACCGACATCAAGCAGGCTCCGGGCGGCGAAGGTTTCAACCATTGGTACCATTGCGTAGTGATGGAAGGCCGTAACCGTGAAGTACGTCGCCTGTGGGAATCCCAGGGCCTGGTGGTCAGCCGCCTGAAGCGCGTGCGTTTCGGTCCTGTGTTCCTCAACTCCGACCTGCCGATGGGTCGCTGGCGCGAAATGAGCCAGTTTGAGGTCGATATCCTCAGTGCGGAAGTTGGCCTCACGCCGGTTGCCATGCCGCAGATGAACGCCAAGAGCAAAGACAAGCTGGAGCGTATGCAGCGTAAATCCTCGCGCCCTGTGGCTCGTGGTGATCGTGTTGCCCGCGTTCTGCGTCCGGCCGAAGGTGCCCCGTTGGCTCCGCGTCCAGCCCGTCAGCCACACATCGAAGGCGAGCGCCCGGCGCGTCCTGCCCGCGATGAGGCTGCTCGTCCGGCACGCAAGCCGGCAGGTCGCACTGACCGCGTACCTGCGGGTCGTGGTGCACCGGTTGCCGAGCGTCCGAGCGAAGTCAACAAGCGTCCAACCAAGCCAAGCCGTTCAGGCCCCAAGTTGGTTGACGATGCACCGTCGGGCAAGCGTCGTGGCGCTCCGACCGGTTCCGGCCAGCGTCCAGGCTTTGGCCGTCGCAAGCCGCAGTAAGCGTTAAGCGCTGTACAAAAAACGCCAGCCCCTCGGGGTTGGCGTTTTTTTATGCCTGAAAAACGCCTTCGGCAGGTGCAGCAGGCAATAAATTAGGTGGAAAATAATCGTTACAGCTCGTCAACAAATCCATACGAATTCAGCCACTTACCGCCCTTAAACCGCTGAAATCACCTCGCTGTAATGAAAATTTGCCGAGTTTTATAGATTTAGGACACTTCCTACATAGATTGCGGCTTGTTTCGTCTTGCTATCGGCTGTGTGATGGGATCTTGCCTACGTGCGGGTGTACAATGCGCCGCGTTTTAACTGTGACTCAATTGCGTACCCGCGCATTTTGCCAAGGCTGCACGCCTTGAAAATTCCGCAATGCCACAAGCGTTGCGGGTTCGATTCCGTCACAGATAAAAACAAACAGGTGACGCATGACTCGTGAAACAACCTTGGATTCCTGGCGCCTGCGCTGGGGTTTGATTTGTGTTGTAGACCCTTCGATCACTGCCTCTGGTGCTCAAGCTACAACGCACTGAATCACATCAAACCTTGTGTGGGACCTTTTCAATGAGTGGAAATACCTCGCATTCGGGCGAGCTTAAACGCGGCCTGAAAAATCGTCATATTCAGCTGATCGCCCTCGGTGGCGCGATTGGTACTGGCCTGTTCCTCGGTTCGGCCGGGGTGCTGAAGTCAGCCGGTCCATCGATGATTCTGGGCTATGCGATCTGCGGCTTTATTGCCTTCATGATCATGCGCCAGCTCGGCGAAATGATCGTCGAAGAACCGGTCGCCGGTTCTTTCAGTCACTTTGCCCATAAGTACTGGGGTGGTTTTGCCGGCTTCATGTCGGGCTGGAACTGCTGGGTGCTCTACATTCTGGTGGGCATGTCGGAACTGACTGCCGTCGGCAAGTACGTGCACTACTGGTGGCCGGAAATCCCGACCTGGGCCTCGGCAGCAGCCTTCTTCGTCCTGATCAACCTCATCAACCTGACCAACGTCAAAGTGTTCGGCGAGGCCGAGTTCTGGTTCGCGATCATCAAGGTCGTGGCGATCGTCGGCATGATCGCCCTGGGCAGCTACCTGCTGGTGAGCGGCAGCGGCGGTCCTCAGGCATCGGTCAGCAACTTGTGGGAACACGGTGGCTTCTTCCCGAACGGGACGACCGGTCTGATCATGGCCATGGCCTTTATCATGTTCTCTTTCGGCGGTCTGGAAATGCTCGGTTTCACCGCAGCAGAAGCCGACAAGCCGCGCACCGTGATCCCCAAGGCGATCAATCAGGTGATCTACCGCATCCTGATTTTCTACATCGGTGCCCTGGTGGTTCTGCTGTCGTTGACCCCGTGGGACTCGTTGCTTGAAACCCTCAACGCCGGTGGCGACAGCTACAGCAGCAGCCCGTTCGTGCAAGTGTTCTCGATGCTGGGCAGCAACACGGCGGCCCATATCCTCAACTTTGTGGTCCTGACTGCAGCGTTGTCGGTGTACAACAGCGGCACCTACTGCAACAGCCGCATGCTGTTGGGCATGGCGCAGCAGGGTGACGCACCCAAAGTGCTGGCCAAAATCGACAAGCGCGGTGTGCCGGTCAACTCGATCCTGGCTTCGGCTGCGGTCACGGTGATTGCGGTCCTGCTCAACTACCTGATGCCACACGATGCGCTGGAACTGCTGATGTCCCTGGTAGTGGCCACCTTGGTAATCAACTGGGCGATGATCAGCTTCTCCCACGTCAAGTTCCGCCAGCACATGGACAAAACGGCGCAAGTCCCGCTGTTCAAGGCCTTGTGGTATCCCTACGGCAACTACATCTGCCTGGCATTTGTAGCGTTCATTCTGGTGATCATGTTGTTGATCCCGGGGATTCGCGTGTCGGTGTATGCGATTCCGGTGTGGGTGGTCTTTATGTGGGTGTGCTACCTGATCAAGAACAAGCGCGCGGTGCAGGCATCGGCTGCGGCTTACAGCTCTGCCAAATAAGCTGAGCGGTTAATCCGACAAACCCGGCCATTGCGCCGGGTTTGTTGTTTGTGGGGTATCCTGCACGCCCCGAAGACGGACCCATTTTTGATGCTGGTGATTTCCAATAACGTGCACATCCCCGATGCCGAGATCGAGCTGACGGCAATTCGCGCCCAGGGTGCGGGCGGGCAGAACGTCAACAAGGTGTCGAGCGCCATGCATTTGCGCTTCGATATACCCAACTCGTCGTTGCCGCCGTTTTACAAGGAGCGGCTGCTGGCGCTGCGCGACAGTCGGATCACCAGTGATGGCGTGCTGATCATCAAGGCTCAGCAATACCGCACCCAGGAGCAAAACCGGGCGGATGCGCTGGAGCGTCTGGTGGAGTTGATCGTCAGTGCGACCAAGGTGGAGAAAAAGCGCCGTCCGACCAAGCCCACCCTGGGTTCGAAGAAGCGTCGCCTGGAATCAAAGACCAAGCGTGGCAGCATCAAGGCAGGGCGGGGCAAAGTAGATTTCTGAAGGGGTCAGGCTCGGGCTCTCTGAGCCTGGCGATACAGATAAACACTCAGCAGCAACCCACTGAACGCTGCCAGTGCCGCGAACAAGAAGATCGAAGCAAAGCCAAATCCTGCCGCCACGGCGCCCACCAGCGGGCCGGTAATGCCCAGTGACAGATCGATGAACAGCGAGTACGCGCCCACGGCCGCACCGCGGCTGGAGGCGGGGACCAGGTTGACGGCTTCAACCCCCAGCGCCGGGAACACCAGCGAGAAGCCGAAACCGCTCAGGGCCGCGCCCGCCAGTGCCAGTTGCGGGTTCGGTGCCAGCCACAGCAACAGCAGGCCCAGGGTCTCGACGCTCAGGCAGGCAATCGCCACCCGAAAACCGCCGATCCTGTTGATAAAATTGCCGAACACCAAGCGTGCACCGATAAAGCTGGCACCGAACAGGCTCAGGCACAGCACTGCGTTTTCCCAGTTGTTGGTTGCATAGTAAAGGGTGATGAAGGTCGCAATGGTGCCAAAGCCGATCGAGCCCAATGCCAGCCCGGCCCCGTGGGGGAACACGCGCCCCAGGACATGCAGGAACGGCAGTCGCACACCGCTGACGATGGGTGCTGCCCGCTTGGGCCATGCCAGCAGCAAGCCCACCAGCGCCAGCAATATAATGCTTACGCCCATGCTCCACATGCCCAAGTGCCCGACCATCACCACGCCTAATGGCGCACCAATGGCAATGGCGCCGTAACTGGCGATGCCGTTCCAGGAAATCACCTTGGCAGTGTTGGCCGCGCCGACCCGGCCAATGCCCCAGCCGATGGAGCCTGAGCCCACCAGGCTTTCGGCGCTGCCCAATACCAGGCGTCCGACCAGCAGGCTGGCAAGGCTAAGCGCCGGCATCGCGGTCAGCCAGCTGGAAGCCAACATGAAGACGCCGCTCAGGCCGCAGCCCGCCAGGCCGTACATCACGGCGCGCTTGCTGCCCAGGTTATCGATGATGCGGCTGGCGTAGGGGCGGCTCAGCAACGTGGCCAGATATTGCACACTGATCACCAGCCCGGCGATGACGGTGCCATAGCCCAGGTGGTTGTGTACGTATCCGGGCAACACGGCCAGCGGAATGCCGATATTCAAATAGCCAATAAAGGTGAACAGAACGATGGAGACCACTTGCAGGGTGATCGCCATAGGACGCTGTGTTTCGGGCATGGGGTAGGGGTCCTGCGGGGTGCGGTTGACGCAGATTACAATGGTGCAACCAATTGTGTCGCGATTAAAGCGGCCAAGGCGTTTTCCTGGGTGCCGAAACGCTTGAGCAAGGTTGCTTGCTTCTCGGGGCTGAGACGCTCCCAGAGGTCGATCATTTTTTCGGCGGTGCCGATCAGGACGCTGGCTTGGGTTTCGCTGAAAGTGTCAGTCACGCTTGAATCCGGAATAGGGGGGGTGGAGCGATTGTGTCAGACGGTATGAAAAACAAGATGCTTTTCGCACCGTCTGATTGTGAGCCGTCAGTCTTCGCTGTCGGCCTGGAGGCTTTCTGAGGCCTCATCCAGAGCGCTTATTTCGCCACTGGTGTGTTGCGGGACTGGCTGCTCGGTTTCGTGCAGGCTTGGGAAGGGGAGGTTTGGGATCTCGTGCATCGTCGCGCTCCTCGCAAGGTGTGTTTTAAGTAGCTTGCTAAGGATACAGGACAGAGTGTGACAATTTGTCTTTTTATTGCGTCTGGGGGGAATTGTATCGAAATTTCATCTGGCGGCGTAAGAACCCTGTAGTCGCTGCCGAAGGCTGCGTGAGGTCTGCGTGAAGGCTGCGGTGAGCTCGAGACAACGGGTTGCTCCGCAACCCTTCGCAGCCTTCGGCAGCGACTACAGGTACAGGATCAGTACAGAATCAACGGGTACAAACCTGCGCAATCGCCTTGGCCAGCAAGCTCAGGCGGGTGCCGTCGACGCCGGCCATGTTGGCGCGGCCAGAACCGACCATGTAGACGCTGTGCTTCTCGCGCAACAACTGGACTTGTTCCTGAGTCAGGCCGGTGTAGGAAAACATCCCGCGTTGCTCAGTGATGTGAGCGAAGTGTTCGGCCAGCCCGAATGGCCCCAGTGCTTCCACAAGCCCGCTGCGCAAGTGCGCGATGCGGCTGCGCATGGCTTCCACTTCGTCGATCCACAGGTTTTTAAGCGCTGCATCGCCGAGGATGGTCGCGACCACCGCCGCACCATGATCCGGCGGGTTGGACCACAGGTTGCGCGCCAGGTAGGCCAGCTGGCTGCGGATATCCGTCAGCTTTTCGGCATCATTGGCACACACGATCAAGGCGCCAACCCGCTCGCGGTAAAGGCCGAAGTTCTTCGAGCATGAGCTGGTGATCAGCACTTCCGGCAATTCGCTGACGAACAGGCGAGTTGACCAGGCATCTTCCTGCAGGCCGTCACCGAAGCCCTGGTAAGCGAAGTCGATCAGCGGCAGCAGTTCGCGACGGCGTACCACCTCCAGCACCTGCAGCCAGTCAGCCTGGGACAGGTCGAAACCGGTCGGGTTGTGGCAGCAGGCGTGAAGCAGAACCACATCGCCTTTTGGCGCGTGTTCCAGTGCCTGAAGCATCGCCGCGACGTTGAGCTTGTTGTCGCGGCCCACATACGGGTAGTGGCTGATCTTCAGCCCGGCAGCGGCAAAGATGGTTTCATGGATCGGCCATGTCGGATCGCTCAGCCAGATGCCCCGGCCCGGCAGGCATTGCGCGATAAAGTCGGCGCTCAGGCGCAGCGCACCGGTGCCGCCCGGGGTTTGGGTGGCTCCCGCACGTTTGCCCGCCAGCAGCGGCGAACCCTCGCCCAGTACCAGTTCGCTGATCAGTTGCCCAAAACGGCTGTCGCCATGACCGCCGATATAGGTTTTGGTCAGTTGCTGGTCGACCAGGCGCTGTTCGGCTTTCTTGACCGACTGCAAGATCGGCGTCAGGCCATTGGCGTCCTTGTAGACGCCCACGCCCAGGTCGAACTTGTCCGGGTTGCTGTCTTGCTGATAGGCGTCCATCAAACCGAGAATCGGGTCGCCCGGTACCCGACCTATGGCGTCGAAGTGCATTATTTTCGGCCTTCAGCGGTTTTGGCGACTTCGTCAGTGCGTGCGGCCATGATGAAATCGTTGCGGTGCAGGCCCTTGATCGAGTGGCTCCACCAGGTCACGGTCACTGAGCCCCACTCGGTCAGCAGGCCAGGGTGATGGCCTTCGGCTTCTGCGATTTCGCCCACGGCATTGGTGAAGGCCAGTGCGAACTTGAAGTTCTTGAACAGAAAGACCTTTTCCAGCTGCATGATGCCGTCGCGAACTTCGATGTTCCAATCCGGAATTTGCTTGATCAGTACCGGCAGTTCTTCGTCGCTGACCTGTGGAGCATCGGCGCGGCAGGCTTCGCAGTGGGCTTGGTTCAGTGCGTTCATGGTGGATTCCTGAATTCAGTTTTTATTGATATGTAAATAGACGTGTTATGCCGCTTTCGGTTTAGGCGCAAACTTGGGCGCATGCAGGCCCATTGTCATGCCTTTTTCGACCATCCCCATGATGTCTTCATGGGCCAGATCAAACAGACGCTTCAAGTCCGGCAGGACAAAATACAGCGGCTGCAAAATATCGATGCGATACGGCGTGCGCATGGCTTCCAGCGGATCGAAGGCCTGATGTTCCGGTTCTGACGACAGGCTGTAAACCGTTTCTTTGGGCGACGAAAGAATCCCGCCGCCATAAATGCGTTTGCCTTCCGGGGTGTCCACCAGGCCAAACTCGATGGTCATCCAGTACAGGCGGGCCAGATACACCCGTTGTTCCTTGCTCGCTTGCAGCCCCAGCTTGCCGTAGGTGTGGGTGAATTCGGCAAACCACGGGTTGGTGAGCAGCGGGCAGTGGCCGAAGATCTCGTGGAAAATGTCCGGTTCTTGCAGGTAATCCAGCTCTTCAGGGGTGCGAATGAAGGTCGCTACCGGGAACTGCTTATTGGCCAGCAATTCAAAGAAGGTCTGGAAGGGGATCAGTGCGGGAACGCGGGCAACTTGCCAGCCAGTGGTGGCACCCAGTACCTGATTGATTTCGCTCAGTTGCGGGATGCGATCGTGGGGCAGGCCCAGCTTTTCGATGCCTTGCATGTACTCTGGGCAGGCGCGGCCTTCCAGCAGTTTGAGCTGACGGGTGATCAGCGTATTCCACACCGCGTGTTCGGCAGGTGTGTAGTCGATAAAGCCATTGGCATCCGGCTCACGGGCGACGTATTTCGTTTGCTTCATGGGGCTCTCCGCAAGGAAATCGTTTTTATTATTCGGTGTTGTTGCGATGCCTTAGTGATACCCCAAGTGATTGCTCCGTGCAGCTAGCCTAAAGCCAGTAATGCTGGGATGATGGCGATTATTCGTAAAGTATTCGTTACGATGTGAGGGTTTGGCTGTCATTGCTCAGTTTTAAGCAGCATAACTGTCACAAAATCGTGACGATGAAATGCCTGCCAACGCATTAAATATCCCCCAATGTGGGAGCGGGCTTGCTCGCGATTGCAGCGATGGGGTGTGCCAGCCAGATCGCGGTGCCTGAATCGCGAGCAAGCCCGCTCCCACCTTTGATCTTCATTTTCAGGAACTGCCGAGCCATCCCCATGCGTATCAAAGTCCACTGCCAAAACCGGATTGGCATCCTTCGCGACATCCTTAACCTGTTGGTCGCCTACGGCATCAACGTGAAGCGGGGGGAGGTCGGGGGCGATCAGGGCAACGCGATTTATCTGTACTGCCCCAATCTGATCAACCTGCAGTTCCAGGCCCTGCGTCCGAAGTTTGAAACCATCGCCGGAGTGTTCGGAGTCAAGCGCGTAGGTTTGATGCCCAGTGAGCGCAGGCATATGGAGCTCAATGCCTTGCTCGGGGCCCTGGAGTTTCCGGTGCTGTCCATTGACATGGGAGGCTGCATCGTCGCCGCCAACCGTGCGGCTGCGCAGTTGCTGGGGGTGCGGGTCGACGAGGTGCCGGGCATTTCCCTGTCCCGTTATGCTGAAGACTTCGACCTGCCCGAGCTGGTGCGGGTCAACAAGTCGCGGATCAACGGCTTGCGGGTCAAGATCAAGGGACTTGTGTACCTGGCTGACATTGCTCCCTTGCAACTGGAGCACGATGAAAGCGAAGCGATGGCCGGTGCCGTCTTGACCCTGCACCGTGCCGACCGCGTGGGCGAGCAAATCTACAACGTGCGCAAACAGGAGTTGCGAGGCTTCGACAGTATTTTCCAAAGCTCCAAAGTCATGGCTGCCGTGGTGCGTGAAGCCCGGCGCATGGCACCACTGGACGCGCCTCTATTAATAGAAGGCGAAACCGGCACCGGCAAAGAACTGCTGGCGCGCGCCTGCCACCTGGCCAGCCCCCGTGGCCAGTCGCCACTGATGGCGCTCAACTGTGCCGGGCTGCCCGAGTCGATGGCTGAAACCGAGCTGTTCGGGTATGGGCCGGGGGCATTTGAAGGCGCACGGGCCGAAGGCAAGCTCGGCCTGCTTGAGCTGACAGCAGGCGGTACGTTGTTTCTTGATGGCGTAGGCGAAATGAGTCCGCGCTTGCAGGTCAAGCTGCTGCGCTTTTTGCAGGATGGCTGCTTTCGACGTGTGGGCAGTGATGAAGAGGTGTATCTGGATGTGCGGGTCATGTGCGCCACCCAGGTCGACCTGTCCGAGCTGTGCGCCCGCGGGGAGTTTCGCCAGGACCTCTACCACCGGCTCAACGTGCTGTCCCTGCATATTCCGCCGCTGCGCGATTGCCTTGACGGGCTGGAGCCTCTGGTCGAGCACTTTCTGGATCAGGCCAGCCGGCAGATCGGTTGTTCGCTGCCGCGCCTGGCGCCTGCCGCAATGGACCGCTTGAGCCACTACCACTGGCCCGGCAATGTGCGTCAATTGGAGAACGTGCTGTTCCAGGCGGTTTCGCTGTGTGATGGCGGCGTGGTCAAGGCCGAGCATATTCGCCTACCGGACTACGGCGTGCGCCAGCCGCTGGGCGAGTTCTCGCTGGAAGGCGGTTTGGACCATATTGTCGGCCGTTTCGAAAAGGCGGTGCTGGAACAACTGTATTCCGAGCACCCCAGCAGCCGATTGCTGGGCAAGCGACTGGGGGTCTCCCACACCACCATCGCCAACAAGCTGCGTGAGTACGACATCATCAAGCCGGGCTAGTGTGTGAGGTGTCGCCTTGGGGAGTGCTCGGTAACTAGCCCTTGAAACTTCCCGCCACGCCCTTTGCCTGATCCAGCCAGCCCTTGGTTGGCTCAGCCTGGGGCGTTTGTGTTTGCAGCGCTTGTTCCAGCAGGTTGTTGGCTTCAAGTGCTTGCGCGGCCTTGAGGATCGAAATCAAATTATCCGTAGTGGCGGTTTTTTCGGTCAGTGCAGGTGGCATGGGCAGCGCCTGGGCCGCTTTCACTGCGTCGCCGGTGTTTTTGGTAAAGGCGCATACGGTTTCTATGTTTTCGATCATCGGCAGTGACAGGCGGGTCACGGTGTCAAACGCACTGATAAACGGGAACTCCACCTTGCCGCGAAGCACCGGGGTACCCAGGCTTGGCAGAATCAGCCCCACCAGATAACGCGGGTTCTGGCGCCTGATCGTCAGGCCGACACTGGCCACCGCCAGGGCCACGCCCACCACGCGCCCAACGTTCACCAGCAGCGACAGTTCGTTGTTGGATTGAGTGTCGAAGAAGATCCCGCGGTACCGAAAGTAGTCGCTGAACACCTCCCGCTCGTTCAAGGCCGCGTTCATGAACCAGGCGCGGGAATCATGCACATGCTCGTCAAACAGGCCCACGATCGCCCAGGCTTTGTCGTTCACCGGCTTGCCGTTGGCGCCAAACAGCAGGGCGTAATTTTCTTCACCGGCCTGGCGCAGCTTGGCATAGTGCTCGGCCTCATCCTGGCCGTTGGTCATATACACCAGCCCGCCCACCAAGGTGTTGGCGAGGGTGCCAAAGCTGATCATCTCGCTCAAGGTCAGGTTCCACTCCGGCACGTAGTCGCGCCGAAAATCGGCCATGGCGTTGCTCAACTGCCGGTAATCCAGGTTGGGCTCGAACACTTTGCTGGTGTTGAACGAGGCGGCAGGTTGGGTGCCGGTGCGCTTTTCATAAGCCTCTTTTGTGGCTTGATGTTTTTTTTGCGACGCCAGTTCGGCGTCGGACCAGACCGGCGCTTTAGAGCCGGCGCGCATGGCGGCATCTTCTTCGAGCTGCATGGCGTGCAGGGCCTCGAACGCGTCGACTTCGTCACCGTTCATATCGCTCGCGGGGCCGTTTTGCAGCACCCGCCGATTGAGACTCGTCCACTTGATCCAGTTCATGGCGTAACGGCTGATGCGCCAACCGGTAATCACCCCGGCCTCGCGGGCCATGACCTCTTCCAGCGGGCCGTTGTCCATATTGTCGAGCCAGGTGTTGAAACGTTCGATCAGGGTGGGGTCGACGTCGTATTCTCTGGCTGTTGAACCGGCCATAACTAACCACGGCCATCGTGCTTCCAACTCAGCGCCTAGTGCCGACTGCGGGGCCTGCAATGGTGCCCCAACCTTGTACGCTTCGCTGTACATATGATGCAGGGCAATTTGCGATAACACCTCATGGCCACCTGCTGCAGCTTTGCCCTGATCGCCGGGCGGGTAACCTCCGCCAACGTCGGAGTGCATGCCGGGGTAGATATATTCCTTGGTGCCGTTGCGATAGGTGGACAGGCAGTCCGGATCGTCGGGGTTGGCCTGGCGCCGGATCGAGTCCAGGGGGAAGCAACTGCGCTGCTCGTGGGCTGCAACCATATGCACGCAGCGCTCCAGAAATTCTTCGGAGTCGGACAGGCGCAGGCTGCCATCGGCCCAGCCCATATGGCCTGCGGCAAATGGCGCCAGATAGGGGATACCCACTGAGGCCACAGTGTCGAACAGCCCCATGAACACAATCTTGATCGGCAGTCCGGCAAACAGGTAGCAAGTGGTGCCTTCCACTTCAACCTTGGTCAGGGCTTCCAGCCAGTTGGCAAATGCCCGCGCCTGGGCGGCGCCCCGCGAAAAGCCATACACGAACAGGCGTATGGCCTTGATGGTCGGGATGGTCTTGCCGGCATGGGCGGCGTCGATCTGGGCTTTGAGTTCGGCCAGGGGCTGGGCCAGCACTTCCTTGCGGCGGGTATAGCTGCTTTTGAAAACCGATGCTGCGAGCATATCTTCGGTGAGACTGGTGCCCATTTTTTGTACCAGGGCGTAGGCATCAGAGTTTTTAAGGCGTGGTTGGTCAGTGGCTCTTTTCAGCGCATCAATCAATCGGGTCAGCCCCCAGTTGATCCGGTTCTCTCCGCCTGTCGACATCGTCAAACCTTGGCTATCAGGTTTGTATTCGCCTATTTCCTTGAACTCGGTGCCGACGCCTTGCATGTAATAACGATAAAAACCCTCTCTCTGCTCGGCTTCATGTTCAGAGCCCCCCAAGCTCGCATGAAACAGACGTGCCACATTGGTAGTGGTCGAAGGTAAAGCCAGGCTGTCCGTCGGTTCATGGTTGTTGGTGCCGTCAAAGCAAAGGGTGATCGTCACAATCTGCATACAGGGCCGGCCCGCGTAAGCCCATCCGGCTGCATGAGCAGCGTCCATCGCCTGTTGTTCGAACGGGTCGAAGGCTTGCTGTTGCTTTCGATAATTGAAAAGCACATCTCCCGCTGTTTGCGGGAGAAGCCCGCCCATTTTGAAGTCGGGGGTCAGGCTGAGAAATTCGCCAGTGGATCTTTTGGGGCGCGGTTTCATGGTTTCGGGCATGTGGCAGGCTCCTGCATTTTTTGAGGGAAGTTAAATGGGTAACCCGGCTGGCCGGGGAGAGCTGCAACTGCTGATACAGCCACCTGATTACAGGGCAGAAAATGCACATCTATTGCCCCCAGTTCTTCATACGGCGCAACAGCCACAACGGCGCGATGGCGGGTGTAGTGGGTTTCGTGCTCATCCATACGTTTTCGCCACCCATCAGAAAACATCGGCTCAGGCCATCTTCCGTAGGCATACGGATCAGGGTCTTTCTCCCACTCGACTACCACGGTCAAGCCGGGGTGCCATTTCACGGGAAGCGTGGCGCAGCACATTTGGCCGCCGCCGTATCCGTAGGGCGCCAGATTGGGTCCGCCATTGCCATTGACCGAAAACCGGTTGATCGCCGCCGAGGTATGGCTATAGCCCTCGATTGGCGCGCCGAGTCGGTCAGGCAAGACGTCGGCACAGCCCTGTAGCGAGAGGGCGCTGATTGATATCAAAAGATGCAAGCGGTTCATGAGTGGGTCTTGTCTCTTGTCAGGCTTATTGAAAGAACAGCGCCCAGTGCAATGCCAATGGGTGTTTGCGAAGTGTCTTTGAAGTATCAGTGAGATTATTAAGATGCCCGCGAGCGCAGCTGAAGTTCGGGCGTCTTGTAACTATCAAGTCTGATGTCGATAAAATCAATGCTCTTTGGGTTGTTGATATAAGTTTGCCAATGCAAGGGGGCTGAAGTGTTTAAACAAATAAACGAAACTTATGAAAGTGCGCAAGAAGTTGCGCAGTACTGTTCGGGTTCTTGTGTTCTAGTCGGCAGATAACTGTTCGCCAGTTTGTTCTTGTAATAAGTGTGCAACTTCTTGCGCACTGGTTAATACCGAGCGTTTGCGTGAATTGTCGGCGCCAGGGTTGTCAGAGGCAGGTTGGGGGCAAGGGATGCGCAAGGCTTTGCGGGTTTTGCGTCGTCAGCGACACGTTTCTGGCCATGCATTGCCGCAACCGGCATAACTCCGCCGTTTTCATCCCGCTGATCTTGCCCGGCATCGCACCCCATCTCCTCGCAAACCCGCGCCGCACGGCGTCAAAAAATAGTTGGTGCGCAAATTGCTTTAACCACGGGAGTACAGCGGTGGGCGGCAAGCGTCCGTCAGACAGAGGAAAGACTGTGGACAAGTACCTATATGTGGCAATGACCGGCGCCAGTCAGAACGCTCTGGCGCAAAAGGCCCATGCCAACAATTTGGCGAACATCTCGACCAACGGTTTTCAGCGTGACCTGGAACAGGCCCGTTCGATGCCGGTGTTCGGTGACAGCTTTCCTGCGCGTGCCTTTGCCTTGAGCGAACGCCCCGCGACCGACTTCACTCCCGGCGCTCTGGTTGAAACAGGGCGGGATCTGGATGTGGCCGTGTCCGGCGATGGCTGGCTGGCCGTGCAGGCACCCGACGGCAGTGAAGCCTATGTGCGTACCGCGAGCATGAATGTGGATGCCCTGGGCATTCTGCGTGCTGGCAACGGGATGCCGATCATGGGCAACGGCGGGCCGATCGCGGTGCCGCCCCAGCAACAGATCGAAGTCGGCCAGGACGGCACCATCAGCATTCGTGCCCAGGGCGAAGGCCCACGGGTGATGGCACAAGTGGACCGCATCAAGCTGGTCCAGCCAGACCTGAAAACCATGAGCAAGGGCCTGGACGGCCTTATCCACACCAACGACGGCCAACCGGCGCCAGCCGATGCCAACGTGCAGGTGGTCTCGGGGTTTCTGGAGGCGAGCAACGTCAATGCCGTCGATGAAATGACCTCGGTGCTGGCTCTGTCCAAGCAGTTCGAACTGCACATCAAGATGATGAACACCGCCAAAGAAGACGACCAGGCCATGACTCGGGTCTTGTCCATCAGCTAATTACTTGAACGCAGCGCCGAAAAACCGGCGCGCGAGGAGAGCACCATGCTTCCGGCACTGTGGGTTGCAAAAACAGGTTTGGCTGCACAAGACACCAACCTGACCACCATTTCCAACAACCTAGCCAACGTTTCGACCACCGGTTTCAAACGTGATCGCGCCGAGTTCCAGGACTTGCTCTACCAGATCAAGCGCCAGCCAGGTGCCCAGTCGACCCAGGACAGCGAACTGCCGTCGGGGCTGCAAGTGGGGACCGGGGTGCGCATCGTAGGCACACAGAAGAACTTCTCCGCCGGTAGCCTGCAGACCACCGACCAGCCGCTGGACATGGCAATCAATGGCCGTGGTTTCTTCCAGATCATGCAGCCCGACGGGACCACGGCCTATAGCCGTGACGGTACTTTCCACCTGGACGCCAACGGCCAGATCGTCACCGCCAGCGGCTTTGCCCTGGAACCGGCGATTGTGGTGCCCGCCGATGCCCAGACCTTCACCGTCGGCCAGGACGGCACCGTGTCGGTGACCATCGCCGGCAACCCGGCCGCCCAGGTGATCGGCAACGTGCAGACCGCCGACTTTATCAACCCGGCCGGTTTGCAGTCCCAGGGCGGTAACCTGTTCCTGGAAACCGCGTCCAGCGGCGCGCCGCAAATTGGTACCCCCGGCCTCAACGGCTTCGGTTTGACCATGCAGAGCATGCTTGAGACTTCGAACGTCAGCACTGTGGAAGAGATGGTCAACATGATCACCACCCAGCGCGCCTACGAGATGAACTCGAAAGTGATCTCCACGGCTGACCAGATGTTGTCGTTCGTCACGCAAAACCTGTAATTACGTGAAATAGCGGGAGAGCTCATGAAGCGCTTGTTTTCTGTTCTGGCACTGGGCGCCATTACCTTTGTGGCCGGTTGCGTCAGTCCGCCGCCGCGGGCCAACGATCCGTACTACGCGCCGGTCCTGCCGCGCACGCCGCTGCCGGCTGCGGCCAATAACGGTTCGATTTACCAGGCTGGCTTCGAGCAGAACCTGTACAGCGACCGCAAGGCGTTCCGCATTGGCGACATCATTACCATCACCCTGAACGAGCGGACGCAGGCGAGCAAAAACGCCAACTCGGCCATCGGCAAAAACAGCAACACCAGTATTGGCCTGACTTCGTTGTTTGGCAGCGGCCTGACCACCAACAACCCCCTGGGCAGTGGTGATCTGAGCCTCAATGCCGGTTACAGCGGCAGCCGAGCCACCAAGGGCGACAGCAAGGCCGGGCAGGGCAACAGCCTCACCGGCTCCGTCACTGTGACCGTGGCCGACGTATTGCCCAACGGCATCATCGCCGTGCGCGGCGAGAAGTGGATGACCCTGAACACGGGTGACGAACTGGTGCGCATTGCTGGCCTGGTGCGCGCCGATGACATCTCCACCGACAACACCGTGTCTTCGACCCGCGTGGCCGATGCGCGCATTACCTATTCGGGGACCGGCTCGTTTGCCGATGCGAGTCAGCCAGGCTGGTTTGACCGATTCTTCCTTAGCCCGCTGTTTCCCTTTTAGTGATGAACTTCACCATGCCCAACCTCAAGCATCTGCTGGCAGCCGTGTTGCTGTTGTCGACCTCCCTGGGCGTACACGCCGAGCGGTTGAAAGACATCGCCAGCATTTCTGGCGTGCGCTCCAACCAATTGATTGGTTACGGCCTGGTGGTCGGGTTGAATGGCACGGGCGACCAGACCACGCAAACCCCGTTTACACTGCAAACCTTCAACAACATGCTGTCCCAGTTCGGCATCAAGGTGCCGCCAGGCTCGGGCAATGTGCAGCTGAAAAACGTTGCAGCGGTGTCCATCAGTGCCGACTTGCCAGCATTTGCCAAGCCGGGGCAGGTGATCGACATCACCGTTTCATCCATCGGCAACTCCAAAAGCCTGCGCGGCGGTACGCTGTTGCTGACGCCGCTCAAGGGGATCGATGGCAACGTGTATGCGGTCGCCCAGGGCAACCTGGTGGTGGGCGGTTTTGATGCAGAAGGCCGCGACGGCTCGAAGATCACCGTCAACGTTCCGTCGGCCGGGCGCATTCCGGGCGGGGCCTCGGTGGAGCGTGCGGTGCCCAGTGGCTTCAACCAGGGCAACAGCCTGACCCTGAACCTCAACCGTTCGGACTTCACCACGGCCAAGCGCGTAGTGGACAAGATCAACGACCTGCTCGGCCCGGGTGTGGCGCAGGCGATTGATGGCGGCTCGATCCGTGTGACCGCGCCGCTGGACCCAAGCCAGCGGGTTGATTACCTGTCGATCCTGGAAAACCTCGAAGTCGATCCGGGGCAGGCGGTGGCCAAGGTCATCATCAACTCGCGCACTGGCACTATCGTGATCGGCCAGAACGTCAAGGTATCGCCTGCCGCCGTGACCCATGGCAGCCTGACCGTCACCATTACCGAAGACCCAATTGTCAGCCAGCCCGGGCCGCTGTCCAACGGCGAAACCGCTGTGGTGCCGCGCTCGCGCCTCAATGCCCAGCAGGAAGCCAAGCCGATGTTCAAGTTCGGCCCGGGCACCACCCTGGACGAGATCGTACGGGCGGTGAACCAGGTCGGCGCGGCGCCAGGGGACTTGATGGCGATTCTCGAAGCACTGAAACAGGCCGGCGCCTTGCAAGCCGACCTGATCGTGATCTGAGGCCGACATCATGGACATGCGTAAGAGCGGGGTGGTCAGTGGCAGCGATTCGGGAGCGTTTACCGACCTTAATCGGCTGAACAACCTGAAGGTCGGCGACCGTGAAAGCGATGCCAACATGCGCAAGGTGGCGCAGGAATTCGAGTCGCTGTTCCTGAATGAAATGCTCAAGTCCATGCGCTCGGCCAATGAAGTGCTGGGCAAGGACAACCCCCTCAATACCCCCGCGGCCAAGCAGTATCAGGAAATGTACGACCAGCAACTGTCGGTGACCTTGTCCCGCCAGGGCGGCGGTATCGGTCTGGCTGACGTGTTGATGCGCCAGATGTCGAAAAACAAATCCGCCGTGCCGGGGGAGGCTGCGGCGACCACGGCACTGACCGCCGAAGTCAAAACCCCGACGGCCACCGCCACCGGCGACAGCCCGTTTGTTCGTAGCAGTGGCCAGCGTCCGTTGTGGGCTTCGCGGGTCACCCTCGCGCCGGATGCGGCGGCCGGCGGGCACAAAAATGACATGGCCATGCTCAATCAGCGGCGCCTGGCGTTGCCCACCAAGCTGACCGACCGCTTGTTGGCCGGGATCGTACCTTCGGCCGACCCGGCGCGCTCAACGCTCAATACGGGCGCCGTGCCGGGCCGCACCTCGCCGGGGCTGGACGCGGTGCTCAAGGGCGGTCGCCAACCGATGCTCAGCGCCAGTGGCGCGCAAGGGCGGATGCAGATTTACGGTCGTGCCGTGGCGCAGCCGCCACTGGCCCCGGCCAAGCAGGTGTTCAGCTCCCCCGATGCGTTCGTCGCGACGATGTTGCCGATGGCGCAGCAGGCTGCCGACCGCATTGGTGTCGATCCGCTGTATCTGGTGGCGCAAGCGGCACTGGAAACCGGCTGGGGCAAGTCGGTGATGCGCCAGCAGGACGGCAGCAGCAGCCATAACCTGTTCGGCATCAAGGCCACCGGCAACTGGCAGGGTGCGCAAGCGCGGGCCATCACCAGTGAGTTCAAGGGCGGGCAGATGGTCAAGGAGACGGCGGACTTCCGCTCCTACGATTCCTATCAGGACAGCTTCCACGATCTGGTCACGCTGTTGCAGAGCAACAATCGTTATAAAGAAGTGCTCAATGCGGCCGATAAACCGGAGCAGTTTGTACGTGAGTTGCAGAAGGCCGGTTACGCAACCGACCCTGAATACGCGAGCAAGATTTCTCAGATAGCCAAGCAAATGAAAACCTACCAGAGCTACGCCTCGACGGGTTCTCTCACGAATTTATAAGGTTTGAACCATGGCGAGTTTGATCAACATCGGGATGTCGGGGCTGAACGCCAGCCAGGGCGCATTGGCCACCGTGGGCAACAACATTGCCAACGCCAATACCTCGGGCTATTCGCGTCAGCAAATTGTCCAGGGCAGTGGCGCCTCGCAACAGGTGGGCGGGGTGTTTATCGGCACCGGCACCACCCTGGCCGACGTGCGCCGCGTCTACAACGCCTACCTCGACGCCCAGTTGCAAACCACCACCTCGCTCAATGGCGATGCCCAGGCGTATCTGGATCAGATCGGCACGGTCGACAAGCTGCTGTCGGATAAAAACACCGGGGTTTCGGCCGCACTCAGCAGCTTTTTCAGTTCGCTGCAGACCTCCGCCGCGGCCCCTGGTGATGTGTCCGCGCGCCAGTTGCTGCTGACCAGCGCGCAAACCCTGAGCAACCGTTTTAACTCGATTTCGTCCCAGCTCAATCAGCAGAACGAAGGCATCAACAGCCAGCTGGATACCCTGACCTCGATGGTCAACCAGCACACGGCAACCATTGCTTCGCTGAACAAGCAGATCGCCCAGGCCACCACCGGTGGCAATACGCCGAACAACCTGCTGGATGCGCGCAACGAAGCGGTGCGCACGCTCAACGAGCTGGTGGGCGTTACAGTTCAGGAACACGACAACGTTTACGACATTACCCTGGGCACCGGGCAGGCGCTGGTGCAAGGCTCCACCTCCAATACCCTTTCGGCGGTGCCGGGCCAGGTCGATAAAAGCCAGTACAGCATCCAGATCAATTACCAGCAGTCCAGTTCCGATGTGACCTCGGTGCTCAGCGGCGGCAAGATCGGCGGCCTGCTGCGCTATCGCGACGATGTGCTTGCACCGGCGATCAACGATTTGGGGCGCACGGCAATAGTGGTGGCCGATGCCATCAACCAACAGTTGGGCCAGGGCCTGGATGCCAACGGCGAGTTTGGTTCGTCGCTGTTCACTAACATCAATAGCGAAAAGGCCTTCACCCAGCGCAGCCTGGCGGCGACGGGCAACAGCGTCGGCTCAAGCAACCTGAACGTGAGCATCAGCGACAGCAGCCAGCTGACGGCTTACGACTACAAGGTGACGTTCACCAGTGCTACCGAATACACGATCCAGCGTTCTGACGGCCAGGATGCCAAGGGCCCGTTCAAGCTCGGTGACAAGCAGGTGATTGACGGTTTTACCCTTCAGCTCCCGAAGGACGGTGCGGTCGCGGCGGGCGACACTTTCAAAGTCAGCCCCACCCGCAGCGGCGCGAGCAATATCGGTGTGCAAATGACCGATGCCAATAAGTTGGCGTTCGCCGGGCCCTTGGCATCCTGGCCGTCAGAACGCTGGATCGTGTATTC
>NZ_JCBCUZ010000019.1:0-99253 GCF_059862735.1 Pseudomonas sp. MF06569
TCTTGCTTGAAGCCACCGGCGGCTATGAAAGGGCATTGCTCAGAGCCTTGCGGTTGGAGGGTTTGAATGTCTTTCGCGTCAATCCCAAACGCGCTCGCGACTATGCGAGAGCTATGGGCAAGATAGCTAAAACCGATAAGATCGATGCTCAGATGCTGGCGAAGTTTGCGAGGGATTTCGAGGACTTGCCGCATGTTGAACCGAATAAGGATCGGGATGAGCTGGGCGAATTGCTCAAGCTGCGATGCAGCTTGGT
Organism: Pseudomonas sp. MF06569; assembly: GCF_059862735.1. Taxonomy (NCBI): domain Bacteria; kingdom Pseudomonadati; phylum Pseudomonadota; class Gammaproteobacteria; order Pseudomonadales; family Pseudomonadaceae; genus Pseudomonas; species Pseudomonas sp. MF06569. Next base: position 257 of record NZ_JCBCUZ010000019.1, read on the forward strand.
CAAGAGCCGGGACAGCGACAAGCGCCGGATGAAACAAACCACATGCGCTAAAGCCATATCCACTTACACCGATCACATCGCTTACCTGGAGGGCCAGATCAAGTCATTGGGTAAGGAGATTGAAGATGCCTCGACCGTGCTGGATCAGGAGAAAGCCAGACGACTGAGGTCGGTGAAAGGGATCGGAGCCATCACCTGCGGAACGCTCTTGGCATTTCTTCCTGAGCTCGGAACCGTGTCGGGACGCAAGATTGCGGCTTTGGCAGGGTTAGCGCCCTACAACAACGATAGTGGCAAGAAGAGCGGCCCCAGATCAATCGAGGGCGGGCGCTATACAGTGCGTGGCGCAACCTATATGTCGACCTGGTCAATGGTCCAGCACGATCCGCAAGTCAAAGCCGAATATGAGGCTCTGCGAGCGCGAGGCAAGCTTGCGAAGGTCGCTGTTGTGGCATGCATGCGCAAGCTATTGATTCGTCTTAACGCAATGCTGCGAGATGGCACGGGTTGGAGGGAGAAGAAATCTAAGGCCCCGCATTTTGATAACAAATGAGGGGCACTTTACTGAAGCGAGGGCTTCGCCAGTAATACCGCTACGCGGTATCGCTGGCGAAGCCATGTCCGAAAGGATTATTTGAAAATAAATCCTCAATGACAGTTGCTCCCACACGATATATTCAGTCGCGGTAGAACACTTGCACAAGGTGGTAGCCGAACTTGCTTTTGATCGGGCCGTGTACCACCCGCAGCGGCTTCTTGAAGATGATCTGGTCGATAACGCCCACCATCTGCCCAGGCCGCACTTCACCCAGATCGCCGCCACGTTTGCCCGACGGACAGGTCGAGAATTTTTTCGCCAGCACATCGAAGGCTTCACCCTTGGCGATGCGTTGCTTGAGCGATTCGGCTTCTTCGGCGGTCTTCACCAGGATATGGCGGGCTTGAGCTTTCATGAGATCTTTACCTTGGAACAGTAGGGCATAGTGCGCGGGCGCGGATTATGCCTGAGTTTTCGCTTCAGGGCTGTTGTAGCGCGGCAGGTACAGGCACACCCGGGTGCCGCAACCGCTCTGACTGCTGATGCTGACATGCCCGCCAGACTGCTGGGCAAACCCGTAAATCATGGACAACCCCAGCCCCGTGCCCTGGCCCACGGGCTTGGTGGTGAAAAAGGGGTCAAAGGCTTTGGCAAGGGTTTGCGGGGTCATGCCCGTACCGTCGTCACTCACCTCAAGCATCACGTAATCCCCTGAGCTGACCGCTTCCAGGGTGCTGAGATCACTGGCGTCAAGATAGTGGTTGGCTGTTTTGATCACCAGGGTGCCACCTTCAGGCATCGCATCCCGGGCGTTGATCATCAGATTGAGCAGGGCGCTTTCAAGTTGGCCGGTGTCGGTGTTGATCGGCCATATGTTCGGCCCCAGCTCCAGGATCAGATCAATGTGCGCGCCCGTGGCGTTACTGAACAGCGCCTGCAACGAACTCACCAGCTGATTGGGGTCCAGGGGCTTGCGGTCCAGTGACTGACGGCGCGAAAACGTCAGCAGGCGATTGGTCAGTGCGGCTGCCCGTTGTGCGGAAGACACGGCGGCATCGGCAAAACGCTCTACTTCGTCGATACGGCCAGCCGCGATATAGCGCTTCATTAAATCCAGGCTGGCAATAATCCCGGTCAGCATATTGTTGAAGTCGTGGGCGATACCGCCGGTCAACTGGCCCACGGCTTCCATTTTTTGCCCATGGCGCAGGGCCTCCTCGGCGCGAGCGCGTTCCTGTATCTCGCGCTGCAACTGCAGGTTGGCCTCGGCCAGCGCCCGGGTACGTTCGGCCACGCGTTCCTCAAGGGTCTCGTTAAGCTCCAGCAATGCCTGTTCGGTGGCACTGGCCTGCAAGCGTTGGTAGCGCCTTGAACTCTTGGTTGCCATGGTAAGTCCTGGAGTAAATCACTCAATAAGTCTATTGGATGCCGGATAGCGGCTCAATGCTATCGACGTTGCTGCAAGCCGCGTCCCTGACACTGCGACTAAGGTCCAATGAGGCTCAGGCTAAGCCTTTCGTACAATTGCGCCCCTTTTTTTCGATTGAATGTGCCCACGTGATAGTCCGTGTGCCTTCGATCGCTTTCATCCTGCCTTGATTGGCTGCTGGAGCTTGTAGATGGTTGTTCCTTTAACAGTGTTGGCGCAGTGCCGGGTATCACGCTTGGGTGCGCTGGCAGTGTGTGCCGGTTTTGCCGCACAGTCACAAGCCGGCGGTTTCATCGAAGACAGCAGCGCCAAACTGGAAGCGCGCACGGTGTATTTCAATCGTGACTTTCGCGATGGCAGCAGCTCAAATCCCCAGGGCGCTTCCAAGCGTGATGAAACGGCTCAAGGTTTTATCCTCAACCTGCAATCGGGTTATACCGAAGGCACCGTCGGTTTTGGCCTCGATGCGCTGGGCATGCTGGGTCTGAAACTGGACTCCAGCCCTGCCGACAGCAACAGCGGCCTGCTACCTTCGACCGGCAATGATCCGCGTCGTTCCAAGGATCAATACGCCAAGTTCGGGCTGACGGCCAAGATGCGCGTGTCACAGACCGTACTCAAGTATGGTGCGCTGCTGCCTGACCTGCCGCTGCTCAAGTACAACGATGGCCGACTGCTGCCCACCCAGTTCAACGGTGCCATGCTGGTCTCCCAGGAAATCAGGGACCTCAAGTTCACGGCCTCGCGCCTTGATCGCTATACCGCCCGTGATTCCACCGATTCCCAGGACCTGCGCCTGAACTGCAAGAACAAGCGTTATGCCTGCAATGTCACCGCCGATCACTTCACTCTGTACGGGTTGGACTACAAGGTTAACGATCGCCTGACCGCGCAATATCACTACGCTGAACTGCAAGACATCTACCGCCAGCAATTTGTCGGTGTGCTCGCCAGTCAGCCGGTGGGTCCGGGCGTGCTCTCAGCCGATGTGCGCTTGCTAAAGAGTGATGACGCGGGTTCTGCCAAGGCCTCGACCATCGACAACCGCGCCCTGGGCGCCATGCTCGGTTACTCGGTGGGCGGGCATAAGGTCAGCGCGGGCTGGCAGCGCATGAACGGTGACACGTCGATGCCGTATCTGGATGGCAGCAACCCGTACCTGGTCAACTACCTGCAGGTCAACGATTTTGCCAATGCCCAGGAGCGCTCCTGGCAGTTGCGTTATGACTATGACTTCAAGGCCATCGGCATTGACGGTTTGTCGTTCCTGACGCGCTATGTGAATGGCGACCACATCAAAGTGGTTGGCAGCACCGAAGAAGGCAAGGAGTGGGAGCGTGATAGCGAGCTGAAGTACATCGTGCAGAGCGGCACGTTCAAGGACGTCAGCCTGCGCTTGCGAAATGCGACCTACCGGACCAACTACGCCCAGTTCGCCCGTGACGTGGATGAAACCCGCCTGATCGTCAGCTATAACCTGTCGATCTGGTGACGCGCGGGTGTCACGGATCTTTGTAAGAGCGGGCAGGCCCCGCTCCCACAGGTAGTGCGGGGCTATCAATCAGACCAGCTGCGCGCGATAGGGTAAATCCGGGCCGGTTTTGCTGCAGGTGAGGGCGGCGGCGCGGCTGGCGAAGTCGAGCAGGCTGTCGAGTTGGGCGGCACTCAACTGCTGCAGACCCTCGATGGAGTCCAGCCCATGCTCGGTCAACCAGGCGATCACTGCCGCCTGAAAGGTATCGCCCGCGCCTACGGTGTCCGCAACGTCTACGCGGGTGGCCGCCGCCGTGCGCAGGCCATGCTCGCGGCTCCAGACACTGGCGCCCTGGCTGCCACGGGTCAGAAACACCAGTTGGCAGCGATGGCTCAACCATGACCGGGCTATCTCTTGCGGGTCTTGCCCCGGGTACAGCAGCTCCAGGTCTTCATCACTGACTTTGATCACATCGGCATAGGGGATCAGTTCATTGATGCGCTGACGCCATACTTCAATATCGGGTTCAGGGTTAAGGCGCACATTCGGGTCGAGGCTGATCAGCCGCCGCCCGCTTTCGCGCTTGACCAGTGCCAGCAAGGTATCGGCAACTGGTTGCACCACCAATGAAAAAGACCCGACATGCAGCCCGCGTACTTCAGGGCCCAACTGGGGCAAATGACGGGTGTGCAACTGCCGGTCGGCGCAGCCTTCGCCGCGAAAGCTGTAGGCAGGGGAGCCGTTGGCATCCAGCGCGACCATGGCCAGGGTGGTAGGGGCGTCCATCCTGATCAGGAACTGGTCACTGACGCCTTCGTCCAGCAGGACTTGCTTCAGGCGCTGGCCCAGATAGTCCGTCGACAATCCGGCAAACAGTGCGGTGTCGATGCCCAGGCGACGCAGGCCCACGGCCACGTTGAACGGCGACCCCCCGGCAATGGCCTTGAACTCGACTTTGTTCGCTTGTGCGCAGCTTTGCGCTTGCGCGAAAAAATCAAACAGTGCTTCTCCGCATATCACATACATAACGTTTACTCGGTTAAGGCCGCGACCTGTTGTCGGTAGCGTAGATAGAAGTGTTCATAGGCTTGCACATTCGTTGCAACGGGGCGGGTTTCGCCCGCCTGGTCGAGGCGCACGCAACGCTGACACAGCTGTGCCAGCGTTTGACGACCAGCACCCACACACCAGGCGACCTGAATTGCCGCGCCCAGGGCGCCAGCTTCGCTTTGTTCGGTGCAGACCACCGGGGTGTTCATGATGTCGGCGACGATCTGGCGCCACAACGGGCTTTTCGAACCGCCGCCCACCAGTCGTATGGTGCGGCTTTGCATCCCGTTCTTGCGCAGCAGGTCCAGGCCGTAGCGCAGGCCATAGGTGGTGCCTTCGATGGCGGCCCTGCACAGATTGGCCTGTGTCATGTTGGCCAGGGTAAGGCCCTGGAAACTGCCGCTGGCATCGGGCAGGGCGGGCACCCGCTCACCATTGAGAAAGGGCAGCAGGCTGACCCCTTCAGTGCCAATCGGTGCCTGGCTGGCCAGTTGATTGAAGGCCTCTAGGGACAGCCCGAACAATGTCCGTACGGCGCCTGTGACATTGGTCAGGTTGAGGGTGCAGATCAAGGGGAGCCAGCCGCCGCTTGACGAGCAGAAGCTGGCCACCGACGAGTCGGGGCTGATCTGGGGCTGCGGATCAAAGGCATACACCGTGCCTGATGAACCCAGGCTCATGGTGATAATCCCCGGTTCAATATTGCCCGTGCCAATGGCGCCTAGCATGTTGTCGCCACCACCGCTGGACACCACGGCATCGGGGTTGAGCCCCAGCAGCCTGGCAATCTGTGGCCGCAGGCAACCGACCGGCTGGTGAGACTCGATCAATTCAGGCAGCGCCTGTTCAAGACGGCGATCCGGGTCGATATGGCGCAGGATATCGAGGTCCCACTGGCGGCTGCGCACATTGAAATAACCGGTGCCAGAGGCATCGCCGTATTCGCTGCAACAGCGGCCGGTGAGCCAGTAATTGAGGTAGTCATGGGGCAACAGGATATGGGCAATCTGCGCAAATACCCGGGGATGATGGATTTTGGTCCATAGCAGTTTTGAAACGGTGTAGCCCGGTGCAATAACCAGCCCCAACTGCTGCATTGAACCGGCTTCTCCCCCCAGCCATTCCAGTAACTGGCGGTTTTCGGGAGCCGACTCGGTGTCGCACCAGAGCTTGGCCGGACGTAAAACATGCCCGTGCTTGTCCAGCAGCACCAGCCCGTGCTGCTGGCCGCTGACGCCAATGCCCTGAATCTGCTGGCCGCTGACACCGGCCTGGCTCAGCGCTTGTTGCGTGGCACACGTCAGTGCCTGCAACCACTGCTCGGTGTCTTGCTCGCGGCGTCCGTGCTCACCCTGGATCAACGTATGGGGCGCAGTGCCCAACCCCAGTACCTGGCCGCTGTGGCTGTCGAGGATCAGCGCTTTGGTGCCCTGTGTGCCGCAGTCGATGCCCAGGAATAAGGTGCGAGTGTTCATGCAGAACCTGTTTTGGGTCATGTCAAAAAACCACCCCCCGCCTCGGGGAAAGGGGGTGGGGTGAGGGCTGTTCAAAGATGCAGCAGTTTCTCCAGCGTCCCGCTCACGCCCGCTTCACGCAAGTTGTTCAGACACCACTCAAAGGCAGCCACAAACTCGGCCGACTGGCCGATGGCAGTGCCAAAAATCTCTTCCACTCCCAACAGCCGCTGCACGATTAGCGCATCCTCCGCGACCAAAGCCTGGCAAAACACGCCTCGTGGGTCGGGAATGTCATAGGTTTGCCCGTTCTCGTCCACACCCTTGAGGTACAGCGCCCAGGCAGCCACCACCAGCGCCGCACGCTTAAGCTGCGCGCCATCGCTGATCAGGCGATTGATGGTTGGAATGGTGAATTTGGGAAACTTCGACGAACCGTCAGAACACACGCGCTCCAACTGGTCGGCAATGGCCTGGTTGGAAAAACGCTGGACCAGGGTGTCTTTGTAAACCGCAAGGTCGATGCCTGGCACCGGTGCCAGCTGCGGCGTCACGTCCAGGTCCATGTAGGCCCGCATGTAGGCTACGAACAAGGGGTCATTCATGGTCTCGTGGACAAAGCGATAGCCCTTGAGAAACCCCAGGTAGGTCAGCGCCAGGTGACTGCCGTTGAGCAGTTTGATTTTCATCTCTTCATAGGGCGTGACGTCATCCGTGAGCTGTACACCCACGGTTTCCCATGCCGGACGGCCATCGGTGAACTTGTCTTCCAGCACCCACTGGATAAATGGTTCGCACACCACTGGCCAGGCATCTTCGATCCCCAACTGGTCCTGCAGTTGCAGGCGATGGGCATCGCTGGTCATGGGGGTAATGCGGTCCACCATTGCATTGGGAAAGCTGACATGGGCGGCGATCCAGTCATGCAAATTCATATCGCTCAGCGCGGCGAAGGCCAGCAGCGCCTTGCGTGCCACTGCGCCGTTGTGGGGCAGGTTATCGCAGGACATGACAGTAAACGCCCGGGTGCCGTTGGCCCTGCGTTGGGCGAGGGCGGCACAGAGCACGCCAAATACCGTTGTCGGCGCCTCGGGGTGGGCCAGGTCGTGCTGGATGGGCGCCAGCGCAGCCATGAACTCGCCGCTGCTGTCGTCAATGCAATAACCGCCTTCAGTGATGGTCAGTGAAACGATACGAATCGCCGGGCTGGCGAGTTTGTCGATCAGCGCCTGAATGCCATCTTCAGCCAGCAGCATGTCACTGATGGAGCCAATGATCCGGCTCTGGTTATCGTCGCCATCCCCCAGTTCGAAGAGGGTATAGAGGTAGTCCTGACTGGCCAGATCGTCGCGCACCTTGCGGTCCTCGGCGCGCAGGCCAATGCCGCAGATGCTCCAGTCAAGATCACGGCCCTGGCTCATCAGGGCATCGGTGTAATACGCCTGATGGGCGCGATGAAAGCCGCCCACCCCGATATGTGCAATGCCATGTTGGGTATGGCTTGCAAGATAGGCGGGCTTGGCCACTTTGTCGGTGAGGTTATCGAGATTCAGGCGATTAAGTTTCATGGTGCTATCTCAAAAAAGGTCGTCAGCGTCAGGCCGCAGCGCGCAATGGGCGGGTGAGGGCCAGCCCGTCAGCATCGAACAGATGGCAATGCTCACTGTCCAGGTGCAGGTTCAATTGCTCGCCGTACTGGCTGGCCATATCGCCCCGGATACGCATGGTCAGTGGTTCGCCGCAGGCGGTTATTACGTGGCAGTAGGTGTCGCTCCCCAAGCGTTCGCCAACATCGGCCGTGACGCTGAGGGCGCATTCGCCGGGTTTGGCGAGGTTCAGGTGCTCGGGGCGGATGCCCAGAGTGACGGGGCTGCCCAGGCTCAGCGAGGCGCCGCTCAGGGGCAATTGAATACGGGTGCCGGCGTCCAGTTCGACTTCACAGCCCTGGCTATCGAGGCGAGTGATTCTGCCTTTCAAAAAGCCCATTTTCGGTGTGCCCAGGAACCCGGCGACAAACAGGTTGGCCGGCTGGTGATACAGATCCAGTGGCGAGCCGACCTGTTCGATTTTACCGGCATTGAGCACCACCACTTTGTCGGCCAGGGTCATGGCTTCGACCTGATCGTGGGTCACGTAAATCATCGTGGCTTGCAACTCCTGGTGCAAACGCGCCAGTTCCAGGCGCATCTGTACCCGCAGGGCGGCATCGAGGTTGGACAGAGGTTCGTCGAACAGGAATATTTTCGGGTTACGCACAATCGCCCGTCCTATGGCCACGCGCTGACGCTGGCCGCCGGACAAGTGTTTGGGTTTGCGCTCCAGCAACGGCGCAAGCTCAAGGATCCGTGCCGCTTCGCTGACTTTCTTCTCGACTTCAGCCTTGGGTACGCCCGCCAGATCGAGGGCGAAGGACATGTTTTTGCGCACACTCATGTGCGGATACAGGGCGTAGGTCTGGAACACCATCGCCAGATCGCGCTTGGCCGGGCTGACCTGGGTGATATCGCGACCGTCCAGTTCGATAGTGCCGTCAGTCACTTCCTCGAGCCCGGCAATCAGGCGCAGCAACGTTGATTTACCGCACCCCGATGGCCCGACGAATACCACGAATTCGCGGTCGTGCACTTCAAGGTCGATGCCCTTGATGATGGAGAAGCCTTCGAAACCCTTTTGCAGATTCTTGATTTTCAGGTTGGCCATGATGGGCCTCCAGTCATTGTTGTTATTTAACCGCGCCAAAAGACAAGCCGCGTACCAGTTGCTTCTGGCTGATCCAGCCGAAAATCAGGATGGGTGCGCAGGCCAGCGTCGACACCGCTGACAACTTGGCCCAGAACAGGCCTTCGGGGCTTGAGTAGGACGCGATTAGCGCGGTCAGTGGCGCCGCACTGGACGAAGTCAGGTTCAGCGACCAGAAGGCCTCGTTCCAGCACAGGATCAACGACAACAGCAGGGTTGAGGCCAGACCGCCCTTGCTGATGGGCAGCAGCACACGAACCACCTCTTGCCACAGAGTGGCACCGTCAAGGCGGGCGGCTTCGAGGATGTCCTTGGGGATGTCCTTGAAGTAGGTGTAAATCATCCACACCACAATCGGCAGGTTGATCAGGGTGTAGATGATGATCAGCGCCGTGCGGGTATCGAGCAGGCCGAAGGTCTTGGCCAACAGGTAGATCGGCATCAATACGCCCACGGGTGGCAGCATTTTGGTGGAGAGCATCCACAGCAGCGTGCCTTTGGTGCGCCTGGTTTCGTAGAACGCCATCGAATAGGCCGCCGGAATCGCGATCAGCATGCACAGGGCGGTGGCGGTGAACGAGATGACGACCGAGTTCCAGGCAAAGTGGAAGTAACCGCTGCGATCCTCGATGTGCAGGTAGTTTTCCAGGGTCGGGGTAAAGATGAACTGTGGCGGCGTGGCAAATGCATCCAGCTCGGTTTTAAAGCTGGTCAGCACCATCCAGAAGATCGGGAAGAAGATCAGGATGGCGATGGCCCAGGCCAGGGTGCCGAGCAGCAGGCTTTGCAGGCGGCGGGATTGTTGAAGAGTCATCACTGGGCCCTCACGGCTTGTCAGTCAGGTTTTTGCCGAGCATGCGCACCAGAATGATGGCCGCGATATTGGCGATGACAACGGCGATCAAGCCACCGGCCGAGGCCATGCCCACATCGAATTGCACCAGCGCCTGGTTGTAGATCAGGTACGCCAGGTTGGTCGACGCATAGCCCGGACCACCGTTGGTGGTGGTAAAGATCTCGGCGAAGACCGACAGCAGAAAGATGGTTTCAATCATCACCACCACGGCAATGGGGCGCGCCAGATGGGGCAGGGTCAGGTGCCAGAAAATCGCAATCGGCCCGGCGCCATCCAGGCGTGCGGCTTCTTTTTGTTCCTGATCCAGAGACTGCATGGCGGTCATGAGAATCAGGATTGCGAAGGGCAGCCACTGCCACGACACAATGATGATGATCGACAGCAACGGGTAGTGCGCCAGCCAGTCGACGGGTTGCGCGCCGAACAGCTTCCACACGGCGGCCAGCACGCCGGACACCGGATGGAAAATCAGGTTTTTCCAGATCAGCGCACCCACCGTGGGCATGATGAAGAACGGTGAGATCAGCAGCACCCGAACGATGCCGCGACCCATGAATTCGCTGGCTTCAAGCAGGGCGCTGATCAATACGCCGAGCACCACGCTGATCAGCAGCACGCTGCCTACCAGCAACAGGGTATTGGACGCTCCGGGCAAGAAGCCGGAATCGGTGAGGAAATAAGTGAAGTTCTCCAGCCCCACAAACTGGTTTTCGCCGGGGTAGAGCAGGTTGTAGCGGATCAGAGAAAAATACAGGGTCATGCCCAGTGGCACGATCATCCACAGCAGCAAAAGCGCCACTGAAGGCGTGACCAGAAACCAGCCGGGGTTGAGCAGGCGTGATTTTCGCGCTGGCTGTGACATTTCCAGCGATGAGACAGCACTCGAAGTTGTCATGTTAAGTCCCTGATGAAACGAGTAATTCTGTAGTCGATGCCTAAGGCTGCGACAAGGTCCGCAGGCTCTTCAATAAGCCGGGTACGCTGGGCGCCCCATCGGCGCCTTCGGCAGTGACTACAGGTAAGCGGGCGTTTTTTGTTTACTTGGGATAACCCGCCCGTTTCATTTCACGCTCGGTGGTTTGCTGGGCAGCTGCCAGCGCTTGATCCACTGTGGTCTGGCCAATCAGGGCGGCACTGAACAGCTTGCCAACCTGGGTGCCCACCGCCTGGAACTCGGGGATGGTCACCAGTTGAATGCCCACATAGGGCACGGGCTTGAGCGTAGGGTCGTTGGGGTTGGCGACTTTCAGGGAGTCGAGGGTGACTTTGGCAAATGGTGCAGCCTTGAGGTAGGCATCGCTGTACGTCGACGCACGGGTGCCCGGCGGTACATTGGCGATGCCGTCTTTCTCGGCAACCAGCGCGCCATATTCCCTGGAGGTGGCCCAGGTGCTGAAGGTTTTGGCGGCGTCCTTGGCTTTGGAACTGGTGGGGATCGCCAGCGCCCAGGAGTAGAGCCAGGCACTGCCTTTGTCGGTGACCGCCTGGGGGGCGAAGGTGAAGCCGACGTGATCGGCCACTTTGCTCTGGCTGCTGTCGGTGACAAACGAACCGGCGACACTGGCATCGACCCAGATTGCACATTTGCCGCTGTTGAACAGCGCCAGGTTTTCGTTGAAGCCGTTGCTGGTAGCGCCCGGTGGGCCTGAAGCCTTCATGGTATTGACGTAAAAGTCGAGGGCGTTCTTCCACTCGGGGCCGGTGAACTCAGGTTGCCACTGTTCGTTGAACCAGCGCGCTCCGTAGGCGTTGGCGATGGTGCTGATCAATGCCATGTTTTCGCCCCAGCCCGCTTTACCGCGCAAGCAAATCCCGTACTGCTCCTGGTCCGGTTTGTTCAGGGTTTTGGCGAACCCGGCGATCTGCTCCCAGGTAGGGTGCTCGGGCATGGTCAAGCCCGCGTCCTTGAACAGATCGGTGCGGTAATAGGTCATCGAGCTTTCGGCATAGAACGGCAGGGCGTAGAGGGTGCCCTTGACTGACAAACCGTCACGTACCGAGGGGAATACATCATCGATGGCGTAGGTGGCTGGCAGGTCGGTCATGGGTTCAAGCCAGCCTTTGGCTCCCCAGAGTGCGGCTTCGTACATGCCGATGGTCAGCACGTCGAACTGGCCACCCTGGGTGGCAATGTCCGTGGTCAAGCGTTGGCGCAAGACGTTCTCCTCCAGCACCACCCATTTGAGCTTGATGTCGGGGTGCTCGCTCTCGAAGGTTTTCGCCAGCTTTTGCATGCGGATCATGTCGCTGTTGTTGACCGTGGCGATGGTCAGGGTTTGCGCGCCCAGGCTGTAGCCGCTGAGGGTCATGCACGTAGCGACACATAACGCTTTGACAGGAATATTCATTGAGCACTCCACTTCATCGGCCTCACGGCGCCAGAAGGACGGTTATTGTTTTTATAGCGGCTCGCATGGAGCAAGCGCCTGGGCGGATTACAGCCCTCAATCACCGTCGTGACAAATCACTGGCAACACTCAAACCGATACTATTTTGCACTGCGCAGGCGTTCACTCAGTCCCGGCTGGTTTTGCTCGGTCAAACGCTGCACTACCAGACGCCGGTAGTGTGATGGAGTCATGCCTTTTAGCTGCTGAAACCGGCGGTTGAAGTTGGAAATGTTGTTGAAGCCAGATTCAAAACACACGTCGGTGACGGGCTTTTCGCCATCGGCGAGTAATTCACAGGACTTGCTGATACGCAGGCGATTGACGAACTCGATAAAGCAGCGCCCGGTGGCCTGCTTGAATACCCGGGAAAAGTAGGTGGGCTTCATGCCCATGTACTCGGCGACTTCTTCGAGGGACAGTTCACGGGCGTAGTGGCTGAAGATGTAGTCCACGGCCCGGTTGGTACGGTCGATGGTCTGCTCGTCGGCCGGTTGCCCGGTGGTCACCCCGGATAACAGCTGATAGTCATCACACTCAGCCAGCAGTTCCAGCAGGATCAGAAAGTGCCCCAGACGGGTCACGCCCGTAGCGCTGGCTATGCTCTGCATCAGGTCCATGGCTTTGCGGATTGTGGATGTGCAGCGAAACTCGATGCCGTAGTGGGCGCGTTCTAGCATCGGGGTCAGGGTTTTAAGCTCGGTAAAGATCGATGCGGCGTTTTCGAGCAGCTCATCGGTGAAGTTCACCAGCATGTCGCGGGTGGCCACCACTTCTCCTGCGGCCACCTGGCTGATCCAGTTATGGGGCAGGTTGGGGCCGGTGAGGAACAATGTCTCAGGGTGAAAGTTGCCAATGTAGTCGCCGACAAACACCTTGCCGCTGCTGGCCACAATCAGGTGCAGTTCGTATTCCTTGTGAAAATGCCAGCGTACCAAGGGGCTGGGAAAACCATGCTGGCGATAAATAATCGACAGGCCATTGTGGTCGTCCATCAATTCATACGACGGGTCTGTAGCTCTGGCGAGTCGAGTCATGGGCGGGCTGCTCAATGTACGTGTTGAGCGGATGATGACGTCTTCTCATACTTCCTGCCAGCAACAGACCCTGGACCAAGGATCAAACGCAATGAAGACACTGTTATTGATAGGCATGGGCGCCGGTGATCCGGAGCACATCACCGTGCAGGCAATCAATGGGTTAAACCGGGTCGACGTGTTCTTTGTTCTGGACAAGGGCCAGGCCACTGACGATCTGGTGCGCCTGCGTCTGGAAATCTGCGAGCGCTACATTCGCGAGCCGCGTTACCGGGTGGTTCAGGTCAGCGACCCGAAACGCGACAGTGCAACGACTTCTTACACCCAAGGCGTTGAGCATTGGCACGAGCAACGGGCGTTGCTGTTTGCGCGGCTGATTGACAACGAACTGGCCGACGGCGAATGCGGGGCGTTTTTGCTCTGGGGCGAGCCAGGTCTGTATGACAGCACCTTGCGCATCCTGGATCGGGTGCGGGCCAACGGTTGCACCGATTTTGACTACCAGGTGATTCCCGGCATCAGCAGCGTGCAAGCGCTGGCAGCCCGCCATCGCATTCCCCTGAATGATATCGGCCAGCCGATTCGGATCACGACGGGCAGGCGGTTGACGGCTCAAGACCTGGACAACGTGGTGGTCATGCTGGATGCCCACTGCGCCTTCGAGGCGTTTGTCGATGAAAACGTCGATATCTATTGGGGGGCTTATATAGGAACGGCGAACGAGATCCTGATTGCCGGAAAGCTGAGCGAGGTGTGCGAGCAGATCAAGGGAGCCCGTAGCGCGGCCAGGGCGCGCATGGGCTGGGTGATGGACACGTATTTATTGCGCAGGCGGGCTGATTGAGCGTTTAGGGTGTTGATAGTAGATATATCCAATTCCTAAACGTTTTTAGGAAAAGTCCTACGTATGCGTTCTGACGCAAGTCGTTAGTGTTCGGTGCTTGCCTCCCGACCAACGCCAGGACTTTTCCATGAAGAAAAAACTACGCGCCTTACTGTTTAATCGACAACTGCCAGGGCTTTCACTGTTGATGTTTCTGGCGTTGCTGATGTCCGGCGCGGTCACAGCCACTGTCCGCTATCCCTATTCAAATGGCACTTTTGCGGTCGACCCGGCGACCCTCGAAATCACTTTGCTGCGTGCTGGCAAGCCTGGGCGGGTGCTTAGTGGTCCCGGTTTCAGCCCGGACAGCCTGGTCAGTGAGCAGACTGCAGAAGGCTGGAACGTCACCGACGGGGAGCAGCGGTTCAGCATCCGCATCAATGTGGTCAAGGACGCGTTGCGCGTTTCGATCCAGGCGCGCCAGCCAGTCAGCTTGCGTTGGCCACGCCTGCAAAGCGATATCCAGGCGTATGCCATTCCTTTTGGCGAGGGCAGTTACATTCCAGCCAATGACCCGAAATGGCTCGAGTGGCTGGTCAAGCGATACACCGGCGACCCGCTGGTCGGTGCGTTGAGCATGCCGTTCTTCACTCAATTGCATCAGGACCTGTCAGTCACCTGGAGGGTCGAAACCCCGTTCGATACCCAGTTTGACGTCAAGCAGGTCAATCAGGTCCCGGTACCGCAGCTGGTGCATACCTTCAACCGGCTGGCTCCTGACGCGCCGTTTGTGGTGAGCATCGCGGCGGGCCCGGCCGACCCGCTGTACGGTGCCGGCTTGTACCGCCAATGGCTCAAGGATAACGGCCAGTTCCGCGCATTGACCGATAAAATCAGGGAGATTCCGCAAACGGCCCGGTTGGGCGGCGCTCCGCATATTTATGTGTGGGACGCCGGGCCGCTGAAGGTAACGGACATCCTGAACTGGCCAAGTTTTGTCACGGCCTTCGACAAAGCTCGGGGCACACCGGGGCATTTGGCGGCCAGGCTGTGGGCGGGGTTCGATCAACCCACTCGTGCAATGTTTGATTTGGCCTTGTCGAGCACCTTGTCACGGACCTCCGAGATTTCAGCGTACAACCGGTTGACGCTAGTGCGGGCACTCAACCAGGGGCTTCGCCAGATCGTCACGGTGCCCCCGCAGGAACCTTTGGCTGGCGGGCATGATCCGGCCGCCGAAGTGCAGTGGGGCAAGCTGGTCAAAACCCGGTTGGCCAACGCCTTTGGAGACTATTTGGCCCCGCCCGAGCGTTGGGGCGGCGGATTGTCGCTGGATACGGTCAACGCCCTCGAAAAGGCTGGCCTGAAACACGCATGGCTGGGCGCCAAAGATTGGCTGGATGCCTTCTGGCACCCGCAGGCCGTGGCCAAGGCCAAGGCGGCTGGATATCTGGTCGCGGTGTATGACAACTATGCTGATGCCCATCCACTTTCAGAACCGCAAACCTGGGCGGCCGCACAAATGGGTGACGAACTGGCCAATGCCGGCCAGCGCGACGTCAACGGCAAGGTCCATGAGGGCTTCAACGGCATAGGTGTGTTTGCCAATGCCGTAGCGGCGCAAGACTATGCCCGCCAACGCATGGCTGCCGTATCCGCTGCCGGAGGCCTCAACAGCTATTTTCTTGATGTGGATGCCGCAGGCACGGCACCGGCGGACTACACCCAAGGCCGAGAAACCAGTGAGCGCGAGAATGCGCGGATGCTCAGTCAACGCCTGGATTACCCTTCGAGAACACTGGGGTTGGTGACCGGCAGCGAAGGCGGAGTGTCCACGTTTGCTCCCAATATTGCCTACAGTCACGGCATTGCCACGCAACCTTTCGACTGGACTGATCCGGACATGAGCCGCAATGAGGCGTCGCCATTCTTTGTGGGCCAATACTGGCCACCGGAAACGCCAACGCTTTTTTTCAAGACCGTGCCGCTCAAGCCGCAGCTGGCACTATTGGTGCGTTCTTACCGCTATCGCTTGCCGCTGTACCAGCGGGTCTTGCACGACAGTCTGGTGAGTACCCATCACTGGGCGTATCCCTCGTTGAAGTTTTCCAACGAGCAACAGAACACCGCGCTCCTGCAACTGCTGTACATGACTCCGCCGATGTATCACCTCAACGCGGCAGTGCTTAAGCGCGACATGCCCTTTATCGGCGCCTACAACGCGGTGTTTGCTCCCCTGCACCAGCGCCTCTTTACCCAGGCATTGGTGGGCTTCGAGGTGCTGGCCGATGATCGCAGCCTGCAGCGCACCGTGTTCGAAGATGGCACCCGGATCACTGTGAACTTCAATCCCGATAAACCCCAGACCGAGGGCGCCATGACGTTCCCGCCTGTATCGGCAACCGTACAGATCCCGGGTATGGCGGCTTATGTCATCGATATGGCCGATCTCTTCAAAACAACGCGGCCATTTGAGCATTGATCAGAGCGGGCGATTCTTGGCCTCGATCCACTGCGACATGTATTGGGTACTTTTGTGCTGGTGATGACGCAGCATGGCACCGGTGAAGTTGTTGCGCCGGTGCTGCTCAAGTTCTGCGCGGCACGCCTGGATGCGCTCGACCAGTGCCGGGCCGTGGACGCCTTGCAGGTATCGCGCTTCAAGCAGGGCCAGGCCATTGCGCTGGGCCTGATGCCAGGCTTCGGGATTTTGGTACAGCTCGACCGCTGCCGCCGCAATCCCGCGGGCACTGCGCTCGATGGCACCGGCCCACGGCAGGTCACCGTGCATGCCTTCGGCGCCCACCGGCGTAGTCACGTTGGGGGTGCCGCAGAGCATGGCATCGGCAATCTTGCCTTTGATGCCTGCGCCAAAACGCAGGGGAGCCATGCAAATACGCGCATTGCTCATCACTTCAAGGGCATCTTCAGCCCAGTTGAGGACATGAAAACCCTGTGCCGGGTTATGCAGTGCAGTGGCCTTGGGCGGCGTGTAGGCGCCGTACACATGCAGTTGTGCAGTGGGCAGTTGCTGACGGATCAAGGGCCAGATATGGGTCTTCATCCATAGCACAGCATCCCAGTTCGGGGCGTGGCGAAAATTGCCGATGCTCAGAAAATGCTGACGCTGTTCATAGGGCACGAACGCCTCAGGCACGCTGTCGACCATCAGCGGGCACCAATGCAGCAGGGCCTTGGGCACGTGGAACTGCTCGACCAGCAGATCGATCTCGTATTCTGAAATCATCAGGTTCAGGTCACTGCGATAAATCGCGGCGATCTCCCGTTGTGCCAGGTCGGCGTCGGCCATCTGTTCAAAGGTTTCGCGCTGGGCCGGGGCGAACAGGCTGCTGAAATCGTCCTGCTCGGTGTCGTGCTTGAGACGTGCCTTGAGTTGCTGCTGACGGGCGTCGCGCAGGCTTTGCAGGTCGGAGGTTTCCAGTACGCGCAAGGCTTGCGGGCAATGCTTCTCGACGCGCCAGCCGAATTGCTCTTCCATCATGAAACGGTCAAACAGCACGATATCCGGTGCCAGTTCGGTGATGAAGGCATCGAAGCTGCTGTTATTGAGCTCGATGGTGACTTCATCAATACCCAGGGCAGCGAGGTCGGCCTTGTGTTCACCAATCCCGGCCGGGCTGCTGAAGGTGATCTGCCAGCCTTGCTGCAGAAAACTCTCGATGATTTGCATCATGTGCCCGCCTGCCGCCGAAGAGCGCGGTTCGGGCCACACGTAACCAATGATCAGGACGCGGGTCGGGCAGGTGGCAGGCATGGGCAGATCCTTGAAGCAGGGCGGCTGAAAAAAGGCGGCAATTAGAACACAACTGCGGCGTAAATCCTCTGTGGGCACTGGCTTGCCCGGGATACAGGCAAGCCAGTGTGCCTGGTCACAAAAAGCCAGGCCGCATCAATGCAGTCGCCTCCCCGGACGCACCTGTGCATTGACCTGTTACAAAGCACTGCGTAGCCTTGCGTGTTCGAGGTTCTTCGCAGCGCGAAGCTAAGAAGGGAACGCGGTATGCCGCGGCTGCCCCCGCAACTGTAAACGGTCATTGATCTTGCAAAGCCACTGCCCAGCAGGCGGGAAGGCGCAAGGTAGGTATCAGCCGTAAGCCAGGAGACCTGCCTCGTGACAGATTCTTACTTCAACCGGGCGGGGTGATCCGGTGGCGAAGACTGACCGCGCACTGCCTGCGGTCGTCGTCCCGTATGCCCGCCGCTTTGCTATAGGGCATCCGATGAAAACACTGGCCAAAACCCCCGTCACCATCGTTACCGGCTTTCTCGGCTCGGGCAAAACCACGTTGTTGCGCCATATGCTCGATAACGCACAGGGCCGTCGCATTGCCGTGATCGTCAACGAATTCGGCGAGTTGGGCATCGACGGCGAAATTCTCAAGCAGTGCACCATCGGCTGCACTGAAGAAGAAGCCAACGGTCGCGTCTATGAATTGGCCAACGGCTGCCTGTGCTGCACCGTGCAGGAAGAGTTCTTCCCGGTCATGCGTGAGCTGGTGGCTCGTCGTGGCGATATCGATCATATCCTGATCGAAACCTCCGGCCTGGCCCTGCCAAAACCGTTGGTGCAAGCCTTCCAGTGGCCAGAAATCCGCAGCGCCTGCACCGTGGATGCGGTGATTACCGTGGTCGACAGCCCGGCCGTGGCCGCTGGCACCTTTGCCGCGTTCCCGGACCAGGTTGATGCCCAGCGCAAGCTTGATCCGAACCTGGACCATGAGTCGCCGCTGCACGAGTTGTTCGCTGACCAACTGGCCAGTGCCGACCTGGTGATCCTCAACAAGGCCGACCTGATCAGCCCTGAAGACCTGGCAAAAGTGCGCGCCGAAGTGGCTGAAGAACTGCCGCCAGCGGTCAAGATCATCGAAGCCAGCAGCGGCCGCTTGCCGTTGGACGTGTTGCTGGGTCTGGGCGCAGGCTCTGAAGATCATATCGATGGCCGCCACAGCCACCACGACCATCACCACGACGGCGATGATGACCACGACGATCACGACCACGACGCTTTCGACTCGATTTCCATCGAGCTGCCGGAGGGCGAGGAGCGTGTACTGATGGAAGCGCTGACCCAGTTGGTGGTCAAACACGGCATTCTGCGGGTCAAGGGCTTTGCGGCGATCCCGGGCAAGCCGATGCGTCTGCTGATTCAGGGCGTGGGTACGCGCTTTGACAAGCACTTCGACCGCGCCTGGGGCCGTGACGAAGCGCGCACCACCAAGCTGGTGCTGATCGGTCAGGACCTCGATGCTGCACTGCTCGAATCCACCCTGCGTACAGCGTTGAGCGTATAAACCATGCATTTGCTCAGGACCCAGCCCGGTGGCTTTGTATCGGATGACAATATTGCCGACTTGGGGCAGACCCCCGCCGAGCTGGTGATCCTGTGCAGTGGTGATTCAAGCCTGGCACTGCTTGCCGAAGCGGCACAGCAGTTGCCTGAAGATTATCCAAGCCTGCGTCTGGCCAATCCGATGCAGGTGCAAAACCATGGTTCGGTCGACTTGTATGTCGATCAGGTGCTGCAACACGCCAAGGTGATTTTGCTGTCGTTGCACGGCGGCATCGGCTATTGGCGCTACGGCATCGAGCGCCTGGTGCAGCTGGCTGAGCGTGGTGTCACCCTGATTCTGGTACCCGGCGACGACCGTCCCGACCCGGAACTCAGCGCGCTGAGCACCGTCCCGGCCGAGCAGGGCGAGCGTCTGTGGCACTTTTTGCGCCAGGGCGGGCGGCATAACGCCCAACAGCTCTATCGTTGCCTGGCCAGTCAATGGCTGGGCCGCGATTATGCATGGGATGAGCCGCAAACCCTGCCGCGCACCGCGATTTATCATCCGGTGCACGCCAATGCCCAACTCAAAGACTGGCAGGCCCAATGGCTCGTCGGGCAACCGGTTGCGGCGCTGTTGTTCTATCGTTCGCACTTGCAGGCCGCCAATACCGCGTTTGTCGATGTGTTTTGCCAGCGCCTTCAGGCCGCCGGGCTCAACCCTTTGCCGATTGCCGTGGCCAGCCTCAAGGAACCGGGCTGCCTGACCGTGGTACAGGACCTGCTGGACGACGTTGAGGCCGGTGTGATCCTCAACACCACCGGCTTTGCCCAGTCGAGTCCGGAAGCCCCGCATTTGCGCCCGTTTCGCCGCAATATCCCGGTGATCCAGGCCATTTGTGCCCAGGACAACGAGCCCGGCTGGCAAGCCAGCGAGCAAGGCCTGGGGCCACGGGACCTGGCGATGCATATCGCGTTGCCCGAACTGGATGGGCGAATCATCAGCCGTGCGATCAGCTTCAAGGATCTGGCATGGCGCAGCGAACGCAGTCAGTCGGATGTGGTGTGTTATCGCGCCCATCCCGAACGTATGGATTTTGTCGCAGAACTGGCGCGGCGATGGGTTGATCTGAGCCGTGTGGCGAACCCGCAAAAACGGATTGCGCTGATTCTGGCCAACTATCCGACCCGCGATGGCCGGATCGGAAACGGTGTGGGGCTGGATACCCCGGCGGCCGCGCTGAATATTCTGCGTGCCTTGCAGGCCCAGGGGTATCCCGTGGACTGCGAGCTTCCCGAGACCGGCACCGCGTTGATCCAGGCTCTGCTGGGGGGCGTCAGCAATGATCTGGACAGCCTCGATCTGCGTCCCTGCCTGCAAAGCCTGGCGCTGGATGAGTACCTGGCGATGTTCAATGGCTTGCCCGAGATCAATCGCCAGGCGGTGATTGCACGTTGGGGCGAGCCGCAAAACGATCCGATGTTTCGCAGTGGGCGGCTGATGATTGCCGGTCTGCGCTTTGGCCTGACCTTTGTCGGGATCCAGCCGGCGCGGGGTTATCAGGTCGATGCCAGTGCGGTGTATCACGATCCGGATCTGGTTCCGCCACACGCCTACCTGGCGTTCTACTTCTGGCTGCGCAACACCTATGGTGCCCACGCCGTGGTGCATGTGGGCAAGCACGGCAATCTGGAATGGCTGCCGGGCAAGGGCGTCGGGCTGTCCGAAAACTGCTGGCCGGACGCAATTCTGGGGCCGATGCCCAACGTCTATCCCTTTATCGTCAATGACCCGGGCGAAGGCGCCCAGGCCAAGCGGCGCACCCAGGCGGTGATCATCGATCATCTGATGCCGCCGCTGACCCGTGCTGAAACCTACGGGCCGCTGCGTTATCTGGAGTTGCTGGCCGACGAATATTACGAAGCGCAGTTGCTCGACCCCCGACGCGCCCGTGAGTTGCAACGGGACATTCTCGCCCTGGTGCGTGAAACCCGTATCGACCGTGAGCTGCAACTGGACGAGAAGCTGGACAGCGATGCCGACGCTGCGATCTGGCTGCCACGGCTGGACACCTATCTGTGCGACCTCAAGGAGTCGCAAATCCGTGATGGCTTGCATATTTTTGGTGAGTCGCCTGCCGGACGCTTGCGGATCGACACCTTGCTGGCGTTGCTGCGCATCCCTCGCGGCGATGGTCGTGGCGCGCAATCGAGCATTCTGCGGGCGCTGGCCAAAGCCTTTGAGCTGGGCTTTGACCCGCTGGACTGCGCATTGGCCGAGCCCTGGACGGCGCGCCAACCCGCGGTGCTGCAGGCCGTCACTGCTGAGCGCTGGCGCACGGCGGGGGACACCCGCGAGCGTCTGGAGTTATATGCGGCGCAACTGATTGAACAGGCTTTGGAGGGCACGCTGCAATTGCCCGACACCGCGCAATGGGCCGAGGTCAGGGGGATTTTCGACGCACTGCTTGATGTCGTCGCGCCGCGTCTGGATGCCTGCGGGCCGGCCGAGATGCAGGGCCTGCTCGATGCCCTTGGAGGGCGTTTTGTGCCGGCGGGGCCCAGTGGCGCACCGAGTCGCGGACGCCTGGATGTGCTGCCTACCGGTCGCAACTTTTTTTCAGTGGATGTGCGCAACCTGCCGACTACGACGGCCTGGCGTATCGGCTTTCAGTCGGCCAACCTGATTCTTGAGCGTCACTTGCAGGATCACGGCGACCACCTGCGCCAACTGGGCTTGTCGGTGTGGGGCACGGCGACCATGCGAACGGGCGGCGATGATATCGCCCAGGCCATGGCACTTATGGGCGTGCGCCCGGTATGGGCCACAGGCAGCCAGCGGGTGGATGACTTTGAAATCCTGCCGGTCAGCCTGCTGGACCGTCCACGGGTGGACGTGACCCTGCGGGTTTCGGGCTTCTTCCGGGATGCTTTTGCCAATCTGATTCGCCTGTTCGATGCCGCCGTGCAGGCCGTGGCGGCACTGGATGAGCCGGATGATCTGAACCCGCTGGCAGCCAAGGTGCGCAGTGAGCGTGAGCAGCTGGAGCGCGATGGACTCTCACCCGAACTGGCAGCGCGCCAGGCCGGCTGGCGGGTGTTTGGCGCCAAGCCCGGCGCCTATGGCGCCGGGGTGCAGAACGCAATTGACGGTCGTTTGTGGCAAAGCCGTGATGACCTGGCCCAGGTGTACCTCAACTGGGGCAGTTATGCCTATGGCGTGGCCGATGAAGGCACGGCGGCCCGCGGCCAGTTTGCCCAGCGTCTGGGGCAAATGCAGGCCGTGGTACAAAACCAGGACAATCGCGAACACGACCTGCTGGATTCCAATGATTACTACCAGTTCCAGGGCGGCATGCTGGCCGCTGTGGAGACGTTGCGCGGGGAGGCTGCAGCCAGCTATCACGGCGATCACAGCCAGCCGGACTTGCCGAAGATTCGCACCCTGAAGGAAGAGCTGAACCGGGTGATCCGCTCGCGGGCAGCCAATCCGAAATGGATCGACGGGGTCAAGCGCCACGGTTATAAAGGCGCGTTCGAAATGGCCGCGACCCTGGACAACCTGTTTGCGTTCGATGCCACCACGCATTTGATCGACGACCATCAATACGCCTTGCTGGCGGATGCCTACCTGCTGGACCCTGATACCCGCGAGTTTGTTCGCGAGCACAACCCGCACGCGTTGCGTGACATGACCGAGCGCTTGCTGGAGGCTCAGCAGCGCGGCCTTTGGAGTGAGCCCGGGGAATATCAGGCGGCGCTGGAAAATCTGCTGCTGGATATAGAAGAAGAGTGAAGGGCTTTTTGAAGTCGATCAACATTCTACGATTTGGAACCCGAAAACATGACTGACACCCCGCATTTCCCGTTATCGGCGGTGGTCGGCGCGGACTCGTTGAAGCTTGCGCTGTGCCTCACGGCCATCGACCCCAGGATTGGCGGCGTGCTGATCGAAGGTCCCCGTGGCATGGCCAAATCTACTCTGGCCCGTGGGCTGGCAGATCTGCTCGCCAGCGGCCAGTTCGTGACCCTGCCACTGGGTGCCACTGAAGAGCGTCTGGTCGGCACCCTCGATCTGGACGCCGCACTCGGGCAAGGCAAGGCGCAGTTTTCACCGGGTGTGTTGGCCAAGGCCGATGGCGGTGTGCTGTATGTCGACGAAGTGAATTTGCTCGCAGACCATTTGGTGGATGTGCTGCTGGATGTGGCTGCAAGCGGTACCAATGTGGTCGAGCGCGATGGCATCTCCCATCGCCATGCTGCGCGTTTTGTCCTGATCGGCACCATGAACCCGGAAGAGGGGGAGTTGCGTCCTCAACTGCTCGACCGCTTTGGGCTGAACGTGGTCATGAGCGGTCTGCCGCAACCGGCCGAACGGGCACACATTATCCGTCGACGCCTGGCCTTTGACGCTGACCCCCAGGGGTTTTGCGCACAGTGGGCAGAGGCGCAGACGGCCCTGCGCCAGCGTTGCGAGCATGCACGGGGATTGCTGGCGAGCATCGCCTTGGACGATCAATCGCTCGCGGTGATTGCCGAGCGCTGTTTTGCAGCGGCGGTCGACGGTATGCGTGCCGATCTGGTGTGGCTGCGTGCTGCACGGGCCCATGCCGCCTGGCGTGGCGCCACGGCAATCAGCCTTGAAGACATCGATGCGGTGGCCGAATTTGCCTTGCGTCATCGGCGGCGCGAGCAGGCGGGCCAGGCGCCGACACCGGAGCAGCCGCATTCACAGCCTCAATCCAGCACGCCTTCATCCGGTTCCGGCCAGGGCCAGTGGGGCGAGTTGCCAGCACAGGCCCAGGCGATGGGTGCGCGCCGTGAAGTGCCGAGCTGGCCAAAAAAGTCTTAGGCATTCGTCCCCGATCCGATGTGGGGGCGGATGCCAGACCCCAGGCGGGTCATCTCGCAACGGGCAAACTGGGCGCAAGCCTCAGTGCCGGCAGCGGGATGGTCGATTGGGTGCAAACCTTGCTCCGTGGCCGTCCACGTCTGCGCGCAGATCTGCGCCATAAAACCCGCAAAAGCGCCGCCCAGGAACTGTGGCTGGTGGTGGTGGATGCATCGGCTTCAACCCGGCGGCATCAGGCCCTGAGTGATGCCAAGGGGCTGCTCGCCCAGTTGTTCGAGGATGCGTATCGCCAGCGTGCCCGGGTGGCCGTGATGACAGCCAGCGGCAATTCGCCTGTGTGGCAGGTCACGGGGGTAAAGGCTTCGGCGGCGCTCAATGAGTGGTTGGCCCAACTGGGCGCCGGTGGTGGTACACCGTTGCTCCAGGCCCTGCAGGAAGTCGCGAAGTGGCTTGATCGGCGGCGCAAGCAGTTGCCGCAGGAGCAGCAGCGATTTTTGCTAGTGACCGATGGCCGTTTGAAAGAGTGGTCGGCGTTGCCCGAAATCAGCTGCCCGGGGCTGTTGATCGATATCGAGCGGGGCCCGATTCGTCTCGGTCGCGCGCCTCAGTTGGCGGCGGATTTGAAGACAGAGTACTTGCACATTGATGGCTAGAGGCTTAATACCCCTGTGGGAGCAAGTGTGCTCCCACAAGGAGGGGCAATCTGGCAGCCTTATGCAGGCATTACCCAGGGTTGCAGGGTGTAGCCTTCGCTGCTGATCTCGGCGCGGGCCTGAGCCAGCAGGCTTTCGAGTTGGGCAGCGTCTGCGCAGGCGCTGCGCGGGATCTGTTTACGGCCGATACGGGTGTTGGTGCGGTCAATGACCGTCAGGCTCAACTCGCCGTGACCATCTTGTGCAGCCCAGGCGACGCATTGAAACGGTTCAAAGGCGTGACCGGCAATCAAAAGTGCTTCGTTGAAACGGAGCGGGGCGTTCATAGGGTTTTCTCTCAAGTATGCCCATCAAATGATTAACCGTCGGCTGGGCGTACCGTTCGGTTGCTTACTGTACTGATGACCTCAGACCGGCATCAGGTCACACACTTTTCCTACTTTTTTAAAAGATTTTTTACCCTACTGATCCAAATCAATTTTTTGCGTGCGCAAACACCCTTTTGATAATCCAATTGAGTGCACACCGCTCAATTGGCTATTAGGGATATAAAGAAAAGATCCTGAAAGCTCCCACAGGCTTGCTAACGTTACGCTTGGATGGAACAAAGGACTGTTTTTATTGATTTTTTAATTTTTTGGCGCCAAGGAACAGTCATGCTCACGATGTCATCTCCCCGACGTCTGCTGGTCGTTGATCCCTGTGAAGATTGCCATGAAATACTCCCTGGTTTGCGAACCATAGGCTGGTCGGTGGACAGTTGTACGCTGGCAAGTGTTGTCGACCGTTCGTGTGATGTTGGCCTGTTCCGGCTTCAGCCGGCCCACCTTGAGCGTCCTGAAGCGGTTAAAGACATGATCAGTCGCAGCGGCACCGAGTGGATTGCGGTGCTGACCCCCGACGTCCTTAAACTGAAGAATGTGGGGGACTTTGTCTGTGAATGGTTTTTTGACTTTCACACCTTGCCCTTCGATGTCTCGCGGGTTCAGGTCACGCTCGGTCGGGCTTTTGGCATGGCCTGCCTGCGGGGGCAGGCCTCACCGCTCGCTTTGCCCCAGGAGGATGAGCTGCTCGGAGACAGCCGATCCATGCGCGATCTGCGCAAAATCCTGAGCAAGTTTGCCCCCACCCAGTCCCCCATCCTGATTCGGGGTGAAAGCGGCACCGGTAAAGAGCTGGTCGCGCGTACCCTGCACCGGCAATCCCAGCGTAATGGCAAACCTTTTGTCGCGATCAACTGCGGATCCATTCCCGATCATTTGATCCAGTCGGAACTCTTCGGCCATGAGAAAGGGGCGTTCACGGGCGCTCATCAGCGCAAGATCGGACGGATCGAGGCGGCCAATGGCGGCACGCTTTTCCTGGATGAAATCGGCGATCTGCCGATGGAGCTGCAAGCCAATCTGTTGCGTTTCTTGCAGGAAAAACACATTGAGAGGGTCGGTGGCAGTCAGCCGATCCCGGTTGACGTGCGCGTCCTTGCGGCCACTCACGTCGATCTGGAAGCCGCCATTGTGAGGGGGCGCTTTCGGGAAGACTTGTACTACCGGTTGAATGTATTGCAGGTGATCACAGCGCCACTGCGTGAACGTCATGGTGATCTGGCCATGTTGGCGAGTCACTTTGCCCGTTACTACAGCCTGGAGACGGGGCGTCGGCCGCGCAGTTTCAGTGATGATGCATTGATTGCCATGGGCAATCACGGCTGGCCCGGCAATGTGCGCGAGCTTGCCAACCGTGTGCGCCGTGGATTGGTACTGGCTGAAGGTCGCCAGATCGAGGCCCATGACCTGGGGCTGGACTCAAGTCCGCTGTTTGTCGGTGAGATGAGCACACTTGAAGAGTACAAGGACCGCGCGGAACGCCAGGCCCTGTGCGAGGTGTTACACCGCCATAGCGATAACCTGAGTGTGGCAGCTAGGGTGTTGGGGGTGTCGCGACCTACGTTTTACCGGTTGTTGCATAAGCACAATATCCGCTGAAAAACAGAAGGCCCGCCGCGTTTGAACGCGGCGGGCCTTTTTGTGCGGCTTAGAAGTAGTACGGGAATTTCAGGCTGAAGGTGAAGTCCGGCGCATCGTCAGTCAGGCCAATCGACAGGTTGGGCACGATGGTCAGGTTGTTGGTGGCGGCAACCGTCATGCCGACGTTGAAGTAGCCTGCGTTGGCATCACTGGTGGTGACTGTTTGCCAGTCCCCGCCATCCTGCTTGAGCTTGCTCTTTTTCTGAATCAGGTCAGACACAGAGAACGACATACTCATCTTCTCGTTGAGGGCGAACGCCACACCCGCGCCAATCTGGAAGCTGTCACCCAGTTTGACCTTGCCAGGCTGCTTCAGATTTTGCGTTGAGCTGATGTCGTCAAACGACTCTTCAAGGTTGTGGGTGTAGGAGAGGGTGCCGAACAGTACGGCCGGGTCGAAGGTCTTGACCAGGGAGATGGCAGGGCTGATGGACCACACACCATTACCGGTCGGCAGGTCTTCAGGGGTGAATACGTTGGTGTTGTCAGGCGACTGAACCAGCTTGATCCCGAACGGATCCTTGCCCGTAGGGGCCTTGACCCGCACGCTGAACACCGCATCCGGGGTGTTTGCCGACTCATCGAGGAACTTGTAGGCGACACCGAAGTTGACGTCTCCAATGGTCGGGTCACGCGTGACGGTTTGCTCGGAAGTCGCCTGGGCATCACCGCCGTTGGCACCACCGGACTGGTAAGTCGATTCACGGTAGACCACGGGTACGTTGACGTCGAACTGCCAGCGGTTATCCAGGTTGTAGCGGCCGGTCAGATCCAGCGTCCAGTTGTCGGCCTTGATCCGGTCCAGGTTCAGGTTGCCCAGAAAGATCGAGTCCAGGGCCAGGAAGCCGTTGAGGATCAGTTGGCGGGTGTCATAACGGGAATAGGTAACGCCTGTTTCGAAACTGAACTTGCCACCGCCGAAGAAACCGCTGGCTTCGTCGTACAGGTTGACCACACTCTGGGCCGGTGCGGAGTCATCCTTCAAGGCGGTCCCGTAGGAACTGCCGCCTGCAGCAACGGCTGCGCCTGTGGTACTGGCGCCTGCAACTGTCTGGTTGCCTTTCATGTCGGCCGGGGATTTGGCCAGGCGACGGGGAGCAGGTGTTGCGGGCTGGTCTTCCACTTGACGAACACGCTGCTCAAGCACGGCCAGGGCTTTTTGCTGCTGATCGTAACGTTGGCGTAGCTCCAGTAATTCTTGTTTTAGTAGCTCTACGTCCGAACCAGGTGCTGCATACAGCAGTGCTGATGGTAACATAGTGCTCATGCATACAACTGCGCGAAAGGTAAACGATCGGTGCATGAAATAAGCCGTCCAGATAAGCCAAGTCGTAGGACCTGAGCGTAGTTCAATATCCCATATTGCGTAGTCCTTTTAGCTGACTAAGATTGCAATCGAGTGCACCGGGACTGGGCATGTTATTGCGCAACACCACATTCAGTTGGGTCATGTTATTAACCATGTTGCCGCCCCCCAACAGTGTTGTGCTCTGCAACACGCCGCCTTGGGCTATTTGTTGCAGTGAATTGCCTTGATTGTTGTTAGCCTGGATCGCTAGTTGGATGCCTCCGTTTACGGCAGACACGGTCAAGTTGCCTGCGCCGCCTGTTTGGGTAATCGGGTTGTTGGCGGTCAGCAATACGCCTTGCTGGTTAACCGCAGGTGCCTGATTGGCCTCGGTCACATTGATGTCGACATTGTTGTAAGCGCTGTTGTAATCCCCCGCAGCCCGCACGCTCTGGGTCACGCCTTGGCCCGTGGTTAAACCCACGCCCCCGGTCACCGAGCCGGTACCGGGTGATCCGGTGGGGCCATTACCGGCAGAACTGTAAGTGGAGACATAGAACTTGGGCTCAATGGTGTTTTGCACATACATGGTGGTGCTGGCACCCACTACGCCGCCATTACTGCTGGTCCAGGTACTGTTCATTACGATGCCGAAACTGATGATTCGTCCGGGCATGACATAACGTCCACGCAACTCGGACATTTCATTGTCTTTCAATTCGACCGGTTTAAAGGTCGATGCGGCCTGGGCGGGCAGACTGGCTGCCAGGCAGGCGGCAATCAGCCAGATTGGAGTTTTCATGTGCTGCTCCAGGAGCGCGCAGCTCCGTAGTCATGCTTGGCGCACCTAAAAAAAGTCGCTTTGAATAAAACCAAAGTCCATGAGCTCTGCATCTTTTACCGGACTGAACCCGTCCAGCTGGTTTTTTGCTGTCAGCGGAGCAGGGGGCGACAGTAGGGCGTTGGTTTTGTCGTAACCGGGGCCGATGATGGCAAACACGATGCCATTCCAACCTTTGATAAAATCGTCATGGGAATAACGTTTGTGACCAAGTACAGGGTCGCCGATGTAAACCCAGTCTTTCTGGGTGCGTTGCAGGACGACAAAATGCTTGTAGCCACGGATATCCAGCAGTACTACAACGGGGATGTTCACACTTTCCAGGCTTTGCGCCGGAATCCTGTAACCCCGGGCGCGCATGCCGATACTTTCAACGTAGCGCTTCATGTCGAGCATTGAAAAACCCTGAACGCGCACCAGGTCCTGATCTGCGTTCTTCAGCATCCCTTTGATGATCTGGTCTTCGTCGACGTCCAGCCAGTAGGCCTGGCGCAATACGGTGGCCAGTGCTGCCGCGCCGCAACTGAAGTCGGTCTTTTGTTCGACGATGTCCTTGAAGCGCCGCTCACGAATGCTCTGTACCTGTTTGAAAACCAGATTGCCGCCAGGCATGGCGGCGACAGACATTTGTGCGGCTTGAGTCATCCCGGTGATCCCGGTCAAGCCAAGCATGAGGGCGAGGGCGACAATACGCATGATTGATACGCCTTGTGTGAAGAGAAAGGGTCTCGTAAACGAGACCCTCCTTTACCGTCGCTATTACATGCAGACTTTGCAACCTGCAGCGATGGACAGCGAGTTGCTTTGTTGGTTGCCTACACCAGCCGCGATGTTGGCACCACCATTACCCGACATGCCATTGAACGAATGGTCCATGGTGGCATTGTTGATGACTGGGGTTTTGTTGTGGCTCCAGCTTGGGCCCCAGGTATTCACATTGCTCAGGTAAGACGCACCAGCCTCGTTGATAACCGACAGATTATTGGAGGTTTGGTTGGCGGTAGCGCCTGCTGCTGCGATGCGGCCATTGGATACGGCGATGGCCAGGTTGTTTTTCTGTTGGTTGAAATCGCCCGCAGCCACGTTTATACCCACGTTGCCTGAGCTGCCATTGCCCGAGCTTTTGAGCAGGGCGTTGTTTTGGGTGCCGTAGTTGTGGTCGTTGTTATGGCTGTTGGTCTGGGTTGCACTGGTCAGGGACGCAGCAGTACCAAACACGAATGATTCGTCAGCGGTTGCGATCGCAACGGCGTTGTCTTGTTGGTTGCCCGAGCCAGCGGCGGCGTTGACGCCCATGTTGCCTTCAGCACCTTTGACCGAGTCTTTGACGGTTGCGGTGTTTTTGATCGCTTTGTTGGTCACTTTGTTGTTGTGACTGTTTTGCACGTCAATCACAACAGCTGCCGCCGCTGCATTAGGGTCCAGTGTATAGGCTGGTGGAGCTGGTGGGCCGTATGCGTGCGCTGATACGGCCACCAAAGTGGCAATGGCGAAAGCAAGAGGTTTCAGAGCGATTGAAGTTTTCATGGTGATTCTCCGTGCTTCATTAGTGTGTTAAGTGTTGGCACTTTCTAATTGCACTGCGTTGTTATCGGGTCAGTCAGCAACCCGTATATTCAGGGTGTTAGCCATGCGGTTCCCCACCCCTGCACTCTGGTTCAACTGCACCACCCCTCGGCTGCCGGTGAAGGCCTGATCGCTGGTAACGACCTGGCGACTGCCGTTGGCGGGGGATGCGGCTCCCGAGTTTGGTACCAGCGCCACGTTCTGTTGTGACAGGGCGCTGTCGTCCATACCTTGCGGTTGGGCACTGATGCCGACTCGCACGATATTGGCCATCTGGTTGTTGGCTCCGGCGGACTGGTTGATACCGATCACACCGCTGCCATTACTGAAAGAGTTGCCGCCAATGACTGCCTTGGCATTAAGCGAAGGGTCGGCCGGGGTATTGATTTTCTGGGTAACGGACGTTGAGGCTTTGGCCTCGGTGCCGATGGCAATGGCGCGGATGTTGACTTGTTGCTGCTGGTCGCCCGCCGCCTGGTTGATCGTGACGTTGCCGTGGTAATTGGCACCCGAATTGTTGATCTCGGCGTTGTTGTCAGAGGCCGCCAGCACACTTGAACTGGCAAGCAGGGCGGCAATCACCACAGGCAGGCTGTAGGCAGTCATGTTATTTCCCCTGGCTCAATATAGAGAGCGGACGCATACCCTGGCTGATGCTGTTGCCGATGGTGTCGGAAATGGTGCCGCCGCTCCCACCGCCATGGCCGTTGGTCATGCCTGGCAGGCCGTTGCTGGTATTGAGCCCTGGCAGACTGTTGCCATTGGGCATCATGGTGTGCCTGATCGAGGTACCGGTGCTGACACCGGCAAAATCGCCATCATTGAGTTCGCGGGTACCGCCCATCACTTGTGCCAGAGGGCTGGCATTGGCGGTAATAGGGTCGGGATCGGGGTGCATGGCGGGGGTGCCCACCGGCTGGGGTTGGACAGTACGTACAAGCACTATCTCGCCACTACCTGCGGCCTGTACTGCGCTGCACACGCCCATCAAGGCGCTCAGGCTGCAAGCCATCAGCAGATAACGGTTACCACGATATAAGTGCCCCATGACTGTGCTCCCTTTTCGACGCTGGCCCTAGCCAGCGTGATAAGGAAAGAGCATGAGCTGTGCCGCTTTTGAATTAACGTTGTAAAACAATAGCTGGCAGTGTGATGGCAATTCTGGTTAAGCCGAAGTGTAACGAGCGCGAGATAACCACGAGCCGGTCAGCGCCTTTATCTGTTGGGCAGGCGCTATTTTTAGAGGCCGACAGGGCCTGTTTCATGAACGTTACACTATTCGAGTTTATGGCGCAGGCCAGTGTTTTAGCGGTGTTGCGAGGGTTTGTATGTAACAGCAGCGGACATATTAAAAGTGCTGAATCCATTAAGTTGTCCGTTAATGAATTGCACTTTTTATGGGGCTATAACTTACTGACTAATACTTATTGAATAAGTTTCCTGAACGCTCATTAATTTATTGACCGCCTCGCAGGCGTGTTGTTGTCGAGCCTGCCAATCGCCAGTGATGACTTGCAAGGGTTGGTGGTGGTCTGTCAGCCATTGATGGCTGGCCCTGAAAAACGCCTGGCGTTCAACCAGTGAGGGTTGGCAACGTTGGCCGTCAGCGGTCCATTCCACATC
The DNA here is from genome assembly GCF_059862735.1 of Pseudomonas sp. MF06569. Classification (NCBI taxonomy): domain Bacteria; kingdom Pseudomonadati; phylum Pseudomonadota; class Gammaproteobacteria; order Pseudomonadales; family Pseudomonadaceae; genus Pseudomonas; species Pseudomonas sp. MF06569. The sequence goes on from NZ_JCBCUZ010000019.1 coordinate 32,181, forward strand.
GTCAGGGGACAACAGCAGATGCAGATCGTATTCGCGCTTTAGCAGCTCGGTTTCCAGCCAGTCCGGACAGTCGTCGAACAGCGTCTGGCTCCACAGGATGTTACTCAGCAGATGAGTATCCAGAATCAGCAGTTCGGGCCGTTTGGCACGTGCCTGGTCTTCCCATTCGAGCTGGCCGCGAGCGATCTGTGGAATATCCGACAGGCAGGTGTCGCGAGGGTTTTGCTCGATAAAGTAGCGGACATATTCGCCCACCAGAATGCCGCCAAAACGCTCTTGGAGCAGCGCTGCCAGCCAACTTTTACCGCTCGATTCCGGCCCTGCCAGTACGACCGCCTTCATGTGCGTAGCGCCGGGGCGCGGCGCCAGTCACGCCAGCCTTGAATGGCAATGACGGTAAACAGCGCGTAAAGGCCGGCCGTGAGGTACAGATCCTGCCAGGCGAAAAAGCCGATATAGAGCACGTCGATCACACACCAGAGGGCCCAGCATTGAAGGCGTTTTTGCGCCATCCACACTTGTGCGACCAGACTGAAAGCGGTCAACGTGGCGTCAGGCCATGGGAAGCTTGAGTCCGTCCAATGGGCCATTGCAGCACCCAAAGCAGCACTGCCTATGACGCCCAGGGCGAGGCCGAAGAGCACGTGCAAGGTACTGAGTCGAGAAACCACGCGGCCTTCATGTTGCGAGCCTGCGCGGGTCCACTGCCACCAGCCATAGACTTGCAGCACAGCAAAAAACACCTGCAGGAGCATGCCTGAATACAGTTTGATCTCGAAAAAAATCCAGCTGTACAGCAACACCATCACCAGGCCGATGGGCCAGCACCAGGGGTTTTGTTTGACTGTTAACCAGACGGCGATGACGCCGAGTGCGGCGGCAAACAGTTCAAGCCCTGACATTGGGATTCCTTGGAAGAAAGTGAAGGGCGGGAATTGTACCTATTTGTGGGTGTTGTAGCTGCTAATAGGTGGGAGCGGGCTTGCTCGCGATGGCATCACTGCGTTCAACCTGACAGATCGCAGCGTTTGCATCGCAGGCAAGCCAGCTCCCAAAGGTATTGCGCCGACCCTGTGGGAGCGAGCAAAACGGCCTGTCGCGATCAACGCAAATGCAGCAGCACGTAATCATTCTTGTCGAAGCGCCCGCTCAGTGACGGTGCAATGCTGCCCGGCTCGCTGCCCTGCAAGGCCTCATAGTCCTTTCTGTCCATAACGATCCAGGCCGGTGCGCGCAATGCTGTCAGCTCTGCAGGTGACTGGGTGAAAAGCGGCAGCAGATCCCGGTCCAGGTTGACCATGAACTTGATCGCCTTAGCGTCTTTGCCCATGCCGTGCAGCACCACGGGCGCCGGGGCCTGATCGATCAGTTGCAGGGCTTTGAGGGTAAAGGTGCGCGTGTCATACAGAGTGCGCTCTGCCGGTTCAAAGACGGTGATATAGCTGCTCCACAGCGCCAGCACGGCACACGCCGCCAACCCTTGGGTACGCCACCGGGCTTTGAACAACAGGCCCAGGGCCAGAACCTGGAGAACCGCCAGGATGACGAAGGTAGCGGTCAAGGGCGGCAACTGCTCGCCAAAACGCTTGCCTGCAACGATCAGGCCTATGATCAGCAAGCCCGGCAGGATCAAGAACAACCCTTGAATAAAGCCACGTAAAACGCCAAACACCCGACCGCTCATGACTTGAAACGGATAAGCCGCAATGATCGCGGCCATAGGCAGCATGGGCAGGAGGTAGCGGGCTTTTTTCGCTTGAGGAATCGACAGACCGATCATGACCACCAACGCGGCCGCCACACAGTATTTGACCAATTGCAGCGACGGTCCCGACTGTTTGCGCCCGGCAATCAGGATGGCCACCAGCACCACCACGGCCAGCGGGTAAGCCAGGGCGTAGTTGCCCACGGAGCTTGTGAAGTAATACAGCACGCTGCTTGCGCCTTCGGTGCCGTCCATGCGCCCGGTGACTTGCATGCGGATCACTTCGTGGACAAACGCCTCGCCACCACTGAGCCAGGCCAGCATCAGCAATGTGCCAATGCACGCGATCAACAACACCAGCGCTTGTAACCCAACACTGATCAGGCGTCGCCATTGGCCGCCAAGCAGGTAGTAACTGCACAGGATACCGGTGGGAATCACCAGACCGATCGGGCCGCGAATGGCAAAGCCCAGTACCAGTAGAGCCAGTAGCCAGACATGTCGTCTTGGCGCCCCGAAGTTGTCGTGGGCGTAAGCCAGATAGAACGCGCTGAAACTGACGGCTGCCAGCATCTGGTCCAGGGAAACGGCCCGGGTTTCGGTCACGAAGGTCATGCTCAGCAACAACAGGGCCACGCTGACCAACGCCCAGAGTGTGGATCGCGGTGCAACCAGGCGATACATCAACGTCACCAGGGTTGCGCTGGCGATGGCTGTGGGCAGCCACGCCGTCAGGCTGGTCACTTTGCCAAAGGGCAGCGACAGCAACCAGGTGAACACGGTCGAGGTTGCGCTGTAGTCGGCGTAGGGCTGGCCATAGGTCGTCGGGAAAAAGCCGGGGCCGTTGCGCAGCATTTCGTTGGCAAACATGACAAAGCGCGAATCAAAACCGATCGCCGCCTCTTGATGGTTGCCCAGAATAAACAGCACGAATGCGAGCACGCCCAGTATCAGGGATTGCCTGCGTTGGGTGAGCAGGGCTGTGGGGGTGAAATCGGCAGGCATGTCGAGTCTCCTTGACTCCTCGGAGCACGCAAAAAAAACGCCGCCATTGTTACCAATGGCGGCGTGATCACATCATCAAATGGCTGTTGAACCGTGGGAAACCGGCAAGTTGCACGACTCACCCCGTCCCATCGGGAAGTACTGCAAGCCGGTCTTGGCCAGACGCTCGCCGTCGTACAGGTTGCGCCCGTCAAAAATCACCGGGGTGTTCAGGCGCTGCTTGATCAGCTCAAAGTCCGGTGCCTTGAATTGTTGCCACTCGGTGCAGACGATCAGCGCGTCGGCGCCGCTGAGGGTGGATTCCGGCGTACCCATCAGGCTCAGGCGTTCTTCATTGGCGTAAAGACGCTGGGTTTCTTGCATGGCTTCGGGGTCGAAGGCCCGTACATTGGCTCCGGCTGCCCACAAGGCTTCCATCAATACCCGGCTCGGCGCGTCGCGCATGTCGTCGGTATTGGGCTTGAACGCCAGGCCCCACAGGGCAAAGGTCTTGCCTTTGAGATCGCCCTTGAAGAACGCATTGATGCGATCGAACAGCTTGTGCTTCTGGCGTTCGTTAATGGCTTCAACCGCTTGCAACAGATCGCTTGAGCAATTGACCTGCTGGGCACTGTGGATCAGCGCGCGCATGTCTTTGGGGAAGCACGAACCGCCGTAGCCGCAGCCCGGATAGATAAAGTGATAGCCGATACGGGTATCGGCACCGATGCCCAGGCGCACGGCTTCGATGTCGGCGCCCAGGTGCTCGGCCAGTTCTGCAATCTGGTTGATGAAGCTGATTTTGGTCGCAAGCATGCAGTTGGCGGCGTACTTGGTCAGTTCGGCGCTGCGCAGGTCCATGAAAATGATGCGGTCATGGTTACGGTTGAACGGTGCGTAGAGGTCACGCATGACCTCGCGGACTTCTTCGCGGGCGCAGCCAATGATGATGCGATCCGGGCGGCGGCAATCGGTAACGGCCGACCCTTCCTTGAGAAACTCGGGGTTGGACACCACATCAAATTGCAGTGTGCGCCCGGTCAGGCTCAGGGCCTTGTTGATATGGGCGGTCAGTGCGTCACCGGTGCCGACGGGCACGGTGGATTTTTCGACCAGGATCAGCGGTTCTTCACGGTGGCGGGCAACCGCATCACCGACTGAAAACACCTGGCCCAGGTCAGCCGAACCGTCTTCGCTCGGGGGCGTGCCCACGGCGATAAACAGTACCTGACCGTGCTCCACGGCGAGTTTTTCATCGCTGGTAAAGCGCAGGCGTTTGCTTTCAATATTTTCACGCACCAGGCTCGAAAGCCCGGGTTCGAAAATGCTGACGTGACCTTGCTGCAGCAGCTCGACCTTTTTCTGGTCAATGTCCATGCAGATCACGTCGTGGCCGACTTCAGCCAGGACCGTCGCCTGCACCAGGCCTACATAGCCACTACCAAATACACTGATTTTCATGCGCAGTTCCTGGTACGTCGAAAGTTGATCGTAAGCACCCCAAGGATGACCAGTGTCACACCCAGGGTTTTTGACAAAGTGAAGTGTTCATCGAAAATCGGCAGGCTTGCAGCGAGCAGGTACACCAAGGCGTAACTGACGCTCAACAGCGAATACGCGCGACCCAGCGGCAAGTCGCGCAGGGCCAGCAGCCAGCAGAGCATCGACAGCGCATACGCCATGATCGCGGCAAACACCACCGCCAACGCCGGGAGCGATACATCGCCCTGACTGATTGCATCCACCCATTGAGCCGGCTGCGGCAAGCGGGTCATGCTCCAGCGCATGCCCAATTGGGCAGTGCTGACCAGCAATACGCTGCCCGAGGCAAAGGCAAATCCACGGCGCAGGTTCATGCTTGTTGTCCCAGCAAAATGACACCGGCAATCACCAGCCCCACCCCCAGCCAATGACGCCGGTCGATGGATTCTTTAAACAGGTAGCGGGCCACCAGGGTGATCAGCACAAAGTTCAGGCTGAGCATCGGGTAAGCAATCCCGACCTCAAGCCGTTGCAACACCAGCAACCACACCAGCAAACCCAGGCCAAGGCACAGCAAGGCCAGCCACAGCCAGGGGGAGCGCAGTTTTTGCGTCACCCCGGATTCAATCCCGCGCCAGCCTTCGACCGCATACTTCTGGGCGATCTGGCCGGCGCAGGTCAACAGGCACGCCAGTAGCAGCAGTGCCAGGGTCATGGAGCGATCTGCGGGAAAATCAGAATGACCATGTTGCCTTCCTGATAGCGCTTGGCATCTTTGGGCAAGTGGTCCATTTCATGGCTTTCATCGCTGTCCTTGACCCGCATGACTACGCCCACCGGGCCTTGGCGACGGGCGTCAGCCATCCACTGGCCAATGTCGGCCAGGCCGATGCTCTTGCCTTTGGCATCGTCATAGGTCAGACCGTATTTGACTTCGCCCTGGGTGTTGTAGAGCGTCACGTCCGGGCGGCGAAGGCGCCATGCCAAGGCAGATGCCGCACCCAGGTCGTTGCTGAGCAAGGACTTGGCCTGGGACAACTCGTCCATGTGCTCAAGGACGAACTGGTCGGGCATTTTGTTGTGAATCACGCTGGTCGGCATGGCCGCAGGCAGCGCGAGAACCAGAACACCCATTGCCACGGCAGGGGCGGCCCACATTTTCAAAGGTTTGGACAACGTGAGCAGGCCGGTAACGATCCAGGTCAGCAGCACGAACACCAACAACGCCATGTGCTGCGGTTCATTGTCATAAAACGGCTTTTTGATCTGGAAATAGATCAGGGCCAGCAATGCCACGCCGCCCACCACCAGATTGAGCAGGCCGTTCAAGCGGATGGCACCGGTTTTGGCCTGCTCGACACGGGCAATCAGCGCGTGGCCCAGCAGCAGGGCCAGCGGCAACATGCACGGCATGATGTAAGTCGGCAGCTTGCCTTTGCTCAGGCTGAACAGGGCCAGCGGCAACAGCAGCCACATCAGCAGGAACACCACGCTGGCATGACGCTTGTTCTGCCAGGCATCCTTGAAGGTCGCAGGCAGCAGGGCTACCCAGGGCAGGCTGGAGACCACCATCAGCGGCAGATAGAACCACCATGGACGACCGTGCTGGGCATCTTCACCGGCAAAGCGGCGAATGTGCTCGTGCCAGAAGAAAAAATTCCAGTAATCGGGCTCCTGGGCGTGAACCGCAAGGATCCACGGCAGTGAAACCAAGGCTGCGACCAGCATGGCCACCAGGCCATATTTGACCAGTTCCAGAAAACGCTTATGCCAGACCATGTAGGGCAGGGCGATCAGCACCGGCAGCAGCAGGGCCAAAAAGCCTTTGGTCATGAAGCCCATGCCACAGGCAAAGCCCAGCACGGCCCAGCTGATCAGACGATCACGGGTAGAGCTGCTGTCGACGGCAAACCACAAGGCCACCAGGCTCAGGTTGACCCAAAGCGTGAACTGCGGATCGAGGTTTGAATAACCCGCCTGGCCTGCGATCAAGCCAAACGTCATGTACACCAGGGCGCAGGCGAAGCTCTTGCGCGGGTCGTTCCACAGGCGGCGAGCCACGGCATAGGCCAGGAACACGCTCAGGCCGGTGGCGATGGCCGAGGCAATGCGCACGCCAAACAGGTTCTCGCCAAAAATGGCCTGGCCGATAGCGATCATCCAGTAGCCGGCAATCGGCTTCTCGAAGTAGCGCAAATCCATGAAGTGGGGAGTGATCCAGTTACCGTCGATCAGAATTTGCTGGCCGATTTGTGCGTAGCGCGTTTCATCGGGAATCCACAGGCCGTGGGTGCCCAGTGGTAACAGGTAAAACGCAATAAAGGCCAGGACCAGCAGGGGTATCGTCCAGCGCTGGGTCATGGCTTCTGTACTCCCAGCCAGCCTTCACGGCCTTCAAGCACGCCGCGGCTGAGTTGCCCGGCAGGCAGGCTGTCAATGTCGTTCGGAAGCAAGTCCCGCAGGGGCTGGAAATGAATATCGCGGGCACGAGCCTGCGCCAGCAATTGACGGAAGTCGTTTGCCATAAGAATCCCTTCTACTTCAGCATGGATGGTGTATGCATTCAGCTTTTGCGGGCTGAAGCGATCAAGAATGTATGAGTTGAAGTCGGCGGCACTCAGGTGCGGCCCGACCACTTCATCGAACGTCGGTAAATCCACAGGAATTTGCGGCGCGCCCAGTCTGCCGTCAGCCAATCGTGGCCGAAACAGACTGTGCCCGCGGCAATCACTGTTGTAGCGAAAACCAAAGGTTTCCTTGGCCTGGACTACGCGTTCATCGGCACGCCACCCTGCGGCTGCCGAACACTCGACGGCCTGTCCGGTGATGTCGCTCAGGGTCTCGACACCACGGCGGATCTGCTCGATCAGTTGTGCCTGGCTCCAGCGCGCGGTGTTGGCTTGCCAGCCGTGGTGATCCCAGGCGTGCAGGCCGACCTCATGGCCAGCGGCCAGGGTCTGGCGCATCAAGTGCCCCAGATCCTTGCCGATAGGTTTGCCTGGCCAGGCGGTGCCGGCCAGCAAAATATCCCAGCCATACAGGCTGGCAGCCTTGGAGCGCATCATTTTCCAGAAAAACTGGGGCTTGATCAGCCGCCATAAATGGCGGCCCATGTTGTCCGGCCCCACGCTGAAAAAAAACGTGGCCTTGATCTGGGCTTCATCGAGCAGTTCGAGTAACTGTGGAACCCCCTCACGGGTTCCACGGTACGTGTCGACATCGATACGCAGTCCAGCTTGCATCAGCGTTTTTCCGCGATTTCTACCATGGCTTCACGCAGGAAGAAGTCCAGGGTCTTGCCAATGGTTTCACTAAGTTCGGTGGTCGGCGTCCAGTCGATAAGACGACGGGCGTTTTCAACACTTGGCTTGCGATGGCTGACGTCCTGGTAGCCAGTGCCGTAGAAAGACTGGCTTTCAACGTCGCGGAAACCTGCAAACGGAGGGAAGTTGGCGCGCAATGGGTGGGCTTCGAACTGACGCAGCAACTCTTCGCCCAACTGACGAATGCTGGCTTCGTTGTCCGGGTTGCCGATGTTGATGATCTGGCCGTCGCACTTGCCATCTTTGTTGTCGATGATGCGGGCCAGGGCCTCGATACCGTCGGCAACGTCAGTGAAACAGCGTTTTTGTTCGCCGCCGTCCACCAGGCGGATCGGGGTACCTTCCACCAGGTGCAGGATCAGCTGGGTGATGGCGCGCGAGCTGCCAACACGTGCCGAGTCCAGACGGTCAAGGCGCGGGCCCATCCAGTTGAACGGACGGAACAGGGTGAACTTCAGGCCTTTGGTGCCGTAGGCCCAAATCACGCGGTCCAGCAGCTGCTTGGAAACCGAGTAGATCCAGCGCTGCTTGTTGATCGGGCCAACAATCAGGTTGGAGGTGTCTTCGTCGAAGTTCTTGTCCTGGCACATGCCATACACTTCGGACGTGGACGGGAAGATCACGCGCTTGTTGTACTTGACGCAGTAGCGCACCAGCTTGAGGTTTTCCTCGAAGTCCAGTTCGAATACGCGCAACGGGTTGCGGGTGTATTCGATTGGCGTGGCGATGGCCACCAGCGGCAGGACCACGTCGCACTTCTTGATGTGGTATTCGATCCACTCGGTGTGGATGCTGATGTCGCCTTCCACGAAGTGGAAGTTAGGGTGGCTGCGCAGGCGGTCGATGGCGTCGGAGCCAATGTCCAGGCCATACACTTCATAACGATCGTCTTGCAGCAGACGCTCGGACAGGTGGTTACCGATAAAGCCGTTAACCCCCAGGATCAGGACGCGGGTGCGGCGTGCCGGGCGACCGGACTCAGCACCACGCAGGCGCGAACCTTCGACCAGGCCCAGTTCACGGGCCAGTTGCGGGCCGCTCAGGTACAGGCCGTTGTCGTTGCGCTGACCGGCAGTGATGACCAGCGAGTCCTGGCCGCAGGCAATGCGCAGCGGTTCGCAGCTGATGACCTGGCCAGGTGCATGGCCCTGGTTGCCAGCTACCACTTCGGCGCCCCAGACAATCAGTTTGTGCTCGCCCACGGCGCAGAAGGCGCCCGGGTAAGGCTGGGTAACGGCACGCACCAGGTTGAACAGTTCTTCAGCCGGGCGAGTCCATTGCAGCAAGCCGTCAGCCGGGGTGCGGCGACCAAAATAAGTGGCTTTGGATTCGTCTTGCGGAGTTTCGGTGAGCTTGCCCTGTGGCAGCAGCGGCAAGGCCTCGGCCAGCAGTTGGGCGGCGGTTTCACGCAGCTTGGCGTGCAGGCTCAGTGCGGTATCCGAACGCTCGATGTTGATGCGTTGCTGGGCCAGGATATCGCCTGCATCAGCACGCTTGACCATGCGGTGCAGGGTGACGCCGGTTTCGGTTTCGCCGTTGACCAGCACCCAGTTGGCCGGTGCGCGACCACGGTAGCGCGGCAGCAACGAGCCATGCAGGTTGAAAGCACCTTTGCTGACGCTGGCCAGCAGCTCTTCGCCCAGCAGGTGGCGATAGTAGAAGGAGAAGATGTAATCGGCGTTCAGCTTGCGGATGCGCTCGATCCACAGTGGGTGGTTGGCGTCTTCCGGCGCGTGAACCGGGATGCCATTGCGGGCACACAGTTGGGCAACCGAGCCGTAAAAGTTATTTTCCTTGGGGTCGTCAGCATGGGTAAACACAGCAGCAATTTCGTAACCTGCATTGAGCAAGGCTTCAATGCCTGTGCAGCCAATATCGTGATAGGCGAAAACAACGGCTTTCAAACTCATGATTGGACCTGTGTCGAAGTAGAAGAAGTCGGGTTGCAAGTTGAAACTGAAGAAGTTGCCGGCTCGGCGCGAACGATTTTTTCAATGAAAAACCGTGGTCGAGCCCTAACATCGCTGTACATGCGGCCCAGGTATTCACCCAATAGGCCCATGCCGATAAATTGTCCGCCGGTGAATACAAACAGCACCGCGAACAGCACGAAAGTACCGTGGCCAGCCCAGGATGCGCCGAAGATCAGACGCAGCATGACCAGGGCGATGGCGAACAGGACGCCCAGTACCGCCATGCTGAAGCCGATAATGCTCAGCAGGCGCAAAGGTGTAGTGGTCATGCAGGTGATCAGGTCGAACATCAGGTTGATCAGGCGCATCGGACTGTACTTGGAGTCGCCGTGTTCGCGCTCGGCGTGCTCGACCAGCACTTCGGTGGTATGGCGGGCGAAGCTGTTGGCCAGAATGGGAATAAAGGTGCTGCGTTCGCAGCAAGCCAGCATCGCGTCGACGATGGAGCGGCGATAGGCGCGCAGCATGCAGCCGTAATCGCTCATGGCAACCCCGGTGGAGCGTTGCACGGCGAGGTTGATCACACGTGAAGGCCAGCGGCGCCAGGCGGAGTCCTGACGGTTGTTGCGCACAGTGCCGACCACGTCGTAACCCAGTGCTGCCTGCGCGACCAGGCGGGGGATTTCTTCCGGAGGGTTTTGCAGGTCGGCGTCGAGGGTGATCACCACATCGCCTTTGGAATGCTCAAAGCCGGCCATGATGGCGGCATGTTGCCCGTAGTTGCGGTTGAGGATCACGGCAACGACTGGGCTGCCTTCACGCTCGGCAGCGTCTTGCAGGATTTGCGCCGAATTGTCCCGACTCCCGTCATCGACCAGGACGATTTCATAGGCCTGTGTCAACTGCGCGCAGGCTGCTTCAGTACGGCGCAACAGCTCGGGCAGGCTCTCTTCTTCGTTGTAGACCGGGATGACGATCGACACACACTGGATTGGGTAGGGTTTCAAAATATTCGTTCCAGTCAGTTTCAATGGCACAAGACGACATGTCTAAGTCGGCCTCACTCAGGCGCACTTCAAAAACCGGCGCCCACTACGAGTAAAGCTCAATACTGGCAAAGGTAAAGTTGTTGAACTACGTTATCTACATGATTTCGCTTACAAACTATCGGATCTTTTCTGTTCTAGGAAGTGCATACGTTAAACGCACAATTGTGAAAAACCTATGAAAGTTAGATCAACAGGGCATGTTTTGAATCACTAGACAGGTGCTATTCAGGAATGGCGTTACACGCTTGAAGCCCCCATTTTTAGCGCGTAGTTACGTTTTTTGCGTGCAGAGGTTTATATCAGCAATTGCACGAAATTGAACAGCTGCGACTTGCAGTAACGATTCTGCCCCTCGTTTAAACCCATAAACGTCTGAGCGCCAACCTGCGGGCGTGTGACGTGCGTCACACCGGTTGGCGCTCAATAATGGCCTTTTAGTTCAGGCCCAGTTTGCCCCGCAGGGTCGACAAGTCTTCGGCCAGTGTATTGACAGGCCCCACCAGCGCTTTGCGATCGTTGTCCTTGACCTTGTCGTAGGTTTCGAAACCACCGTCGGCGGTTTTGTACTTGGCCAGGATGGTGTTTACCGTAGCGAAGTTTTTATCGACTTTGGCGGCAAACGCTTTGTCGTTCTGCGCGATGTGTGCACGGAACAAGTCGACTATCTTTTTCGCGCCGTCCACGTTGCCCTGGAAGTCATACAGGTCGGTGTGGCTGTAGCGATCTTCCTCGCCGGAAATCTTGGTGGCGGCCACTTCTTCCATCAGGGCCGCTGCGCCGCCAACGACCTTCTCCGGCGGGAAGGTCAACCCCGCCACACGGCTTTGCAGGTCTTTTACGTCCTTGTTGAGGCCATCAGCCAATTGGTCGAGGCCCTGGGTGCTGTTTTCGGAGAACAGGCTGTACTCGATGCGATGGAAGCCCGTGAAATCAGGCGCTTTAACGCCTTTTTCGTGGTCGTCTACCCGGGAATCGATCGAGGCGTCGAGGTCGCTGAACAGCTCGGCAATCGGTTCAATGGACTCGTAATACACGCGGGTCGGTGCATAGAGTTTTTTGGCCGTGGCCAGGTCACCCTTTTTCACCGCATCCGTGAATGCTTGCGTATTGCTGGCCAGTTCATCCAGTTGCTCTGTGACGTAGATTTTGTAGTCCGAAACAGGTTGCACCAGATCCAGCGGCGCGGTTGCGGCCAGTGCCGAGAGCGGGGTGTGGAGCAACCCCAGGGCCAGGAGCAGTGCGAGCGGCGTCTTCTTCATGGGACTTTTTCCGATGGGTTGAGGTTCAGGTGCGGGCAAGCGGTGTAGCGGCTTCGAGCAGCGAGCGGCCAATGAAATCCTGATCGTCGCGCACGCCCGGCAGGGTAAAGAAATAGCCGCCGCCAACAGGCTTGAGGTATTCCTCCAGGGGCTCACCGTTCAGGCGGGTTTGCACGGCGATAAAGCCCTGCTTCAGGTCGCGCTGGTAGCAGATAAAGAGCAGGCCCATGTCGAGCTGGCCGTTCTTGTTGACGCCGTTGGAATAGTTGAATGGCCGGCGCAGGATCAGGCTGTTGCGCGTTTGCGCGGTGCGCGGGTTGGCCAGGCGGATATGGGCGTCCATCCGGGTGACTTTGCCGTGCGGGTCCTGGCTGTAATCAGGGACGTCGCTTTCGCGGGTGCCGTCCAGAGGGGCGCCACTGGCCTTGCTGCGACCGAAGATGCTTTCCTGTTCTTGCAGTGGGGTTCGGTCCCAGCGCTCGACGAAGTTGCGGATGATACGCACCGCCTGATAGCTGCCGTTGACCGCCCACCGGGGTTCGTCGCTGTCGGGCTGGACCCAGACAATCCGGTTCATGGTCGTGTTGTCGTTGGAGTCGGGGTTGGCCGAACCGTCGCGAAAGCCCAGGAAGTTGCGCGCACTTTGAGCCGGTACGCCGGGCTTGGCGGGCGCTTGGGGTGGAACGGTGCCTTCTTGCTTCCAGCGCACCAGAAGCAGGTCGGGGAGGTTTTTCACGATGTCACGCAGGGCGTGAATATTGGTGTCGGCTGTATTGGCGCAAAACTGCAGGCTCAAGTCGCCGTGGCACTGCCCGGGCTCCAATGCATCGTTGGGGAACCCTTGCATGCGGCTCAAGCGTTTGGGCTTGACCTGGCTCAGGCCGAAACGCTCATCAAACAGGGACTCGCCAACCGATACGGTGACGGTCAAGTTGTCCGGGGTCACAACGGGGCCAAGAATGCCGGAGTCCACAGGTGGCAGCTTGGGGTCGACCTGGGGCACGGCGCCGCCCTTCATCAGGAAGGCAATGCGCTCATTCAGGGTGCGGAACAGGCGCTCAAGATCTTGCCGGTCAGTGGCCAGCACATCGAAGGCGACCAGCATGCCAGCAGCCGGGCGGGGAGTGACGATGCCATTTTGATGCTGGCCATGGAACCCGTGATGATCCAGGGTTCTGTCGCTGCTGGGGGCCTGAGTGACCTGTGCATCAGCCGCGTGGCCCGCAGCCAGGGCCGGACAGCTGAGGGCGCCACCGGCCAGTGCGGCACCGGCGACCCCCATGCCCATCAGGATGCGGCGGCGCTGCTGGTTAAAAGAGTTCGAAGTGTGTTCTGAATCGCTCATGTGCGTCTCGTCTGCAATGAGAGGCCGCTAAGGCCGAGGGCGGGATCGATTCCATCGAGTGCGTCGGCCAGAACCTTGGCCTTGTTGCTGATCTGTTGGCGTTGTTCGGCACTGACTGTGTCGTAGCTGCGGTAGCCCTGGGGTGTGCTGAGGCCACTGAGCTGTGCTTCAAGCGAAGCGCTGGCAATGTCGATGCTATGCTGCAAATCGGCATCTTTTTTACTCAGTAGCGGACGCAGCAGGTCAACCACCTTGCGTGCAGCTTCAAGGTTGGCGGCAAAACCGTTGAGGTCGATGTGGCTGTAGCGTTCTTCCTCGCCGCTGTTGGCGCGGGTGTCCGCCAGAGTGTGGAGGGTGCGCGCAGCAATGCTGACCAACTGTTCGGGCGGCAGCGATTGGGCCAATAGCTGTTGCTTGAGCTGCACGGCATCGGTTTGCAGTTGTTGGGCTATCGGCGTGAGGCCCTGGGTGCTGCGCTGATCGAACAGGCCGTATTCCAGGCGATGGAAACCGGTGAAACCCGGGTCTTGCTCGCGTTTTTCGAAATAGTCGGCGCGGGCATTGATGGCGTTATCCAGTTCTGCCAGCCGCTGGGCTGCCGGGGCCAGGCGTTGATAAGCCTCGCGGGCAGGTATGTACAAGGCTTGCGCCTGCTCGAGATCACCGGCCGCAATGGCCAGGGACAGCGCGTCGACGGCCTTGATCAGCGCGCTGCCCTGGCGGCTCAGGTAAACCCGGAACTCCGACAGGGGCCCAATAAAGGCCACCATTGAAGGTTGCGCATTGGCGCTGGCCTCGGACGCGGCAGTGGGCGTCACGTGCAGTGAGCCGCGGGGATTGCTGAGCAGGCCGCAGGTAATGGCGTAATCCCCCGGAGCCAGGGTTGCGTTAATCACCTGGCTGAGGCCGGGGGCAATATTCTCACGCTCCTCGACGACCAGTACGCCGTCGAGGATCTCCCATTCAACCGCCCGCTCTGAGGCGTTGACAATACGAAAGCTATTGAAGCCTGCCGGTACGGTCAGCGCATTGGGTTCGCAACTGTGGGGGTGAATGGTGACCGTGACTTCGTTGTTATGAACGCTGCGCTTGGCCGCAGCCAGTTGCGAGGCGTAGTAGAACAATCCGCCGGCCGCGATCATCACGATCACCGAGCCGGCCACCGCCCAGCGCAGTGCGCGAGGGGGGGTACCGCTTGCAGGGGTAGGCATGCTTGACCTTATGGGTGTGTTGCGCAGGAGGTGTGTGCAGCGTTTGCAGGCGCAGGCGGGCGAAAGAACATCGCTAACGTCACTGCCAGATAAATCACATAGGCGCCCAATACGCTGACGGTTGGCGCATCCTGATAGCCGAACATACCCGCCAGTACCGAGCCAAGGGGGCCATCCATCGGCAGGCGAGTGCTGACATCGAACACGACGCCCTGCAAGTGATTCCATAGCCCGGCTTCATGCAGTGCTTGCACCGAGTTGGCCAGGATGCCCGCGGCAACTACCAGGATAAACAGGCCGGTCCAGCGGAAGAACAGGCCCAGGTTCAGACGCATGCTGCCGCTGTAAATGGCAAAACCGATGCCGATGGCCAGGACCAGGCCAAGCAGGGCGCCCAGCGGTGCGGCAGGGCCTTCGCTTTGCTGGAATACGGCGAGCAGAAAAAACACGGTTTCAAGCCCTTCGCGGGCGACGGCAAAGAACACCATGGCGATCAGTGCGGTGACTTGATGCTTAGAGCCGGCCAGCGCCTGATCAAGTGACGTGTGCAGGGAGTGCTTGATGGAACGCGCCACTTTGCGCATCCAGAACACCATCGAACTGAGAATGCCGACCGCAATCAGGCCCACGATGCCTTCGAACAATTCCTGTTGCTTCTGCGGGAATTCGGCACTCATGAGCTCCAGGCCACCGCCCACCAGCAGCGACAGAGCCGCTGCCAGGAAGACGCCGATCCACACGGCGGGCATCCACTGCCCGCGGCCTGTTTGCTTGAGGTAACTGGCAATGATGCCGACGATAAGTGCGGCCTCAATCCCTTCGCGCAGCATGATCAGAAATGGAACCAGCATGGGAAAAGCCCGCGTCACTAATTAGTTAGGGAGCTAATTTGTAACATGCTGATACGTATTGCCAAACAAGAATCGATTGCATTTGCTGAACATTCGCTGAACGGAAAGCTGCATCGGGGGCAATGGCCTCAATGCATTGCTTCAGACCAATCCGGTCGCCTGTATCGTGAGCAAGCCCGCTCTCACAAGGAGCGCAAAGCTGTGGGAGTGGGCTTGTTCGCGATGGTATCGATGCGGTGAATCAGTAGAGCCGGCTCATCAGCAGCATCATGGCTTTTTCGCCTCGTCGACTTTTGGTTCTGATTGCTCGATATGCGCTTTCATGGTTTCAAGTGCCGTCTCGGCAGTCATTGCTCTGAGTGTCAGAGCGGCTGTGACTTCTTGTGACTGGCTATGCGCCTGCTTCAAGCCTTCGCTTTCCTGGGTGGCCACCCGCAAGCGCTCCTGGAGCAGGGTGCATTCGTTTTGCAGCTGGCTCAGTTGACCAGTCAATTGCCCGTTGAGGTTGCTCAGCTTGTGCTGCTGGTCATTGGCCTGGTTCAGTTCTTTGTTCAGGGCGCGGCTCTCGCTCAATACGCGCTCGTTGTCACGATGCAGCTGGGTGATTTCATCCTGACGTACCAGCGCGCTCTGTTGGGCCTGGCGCAGTTCCATTTGTACCTGCTGCAATTGGCCCTCATGGCGACGCTGATCCTGCTCCCGTTGTTCCTTGACGGCACTGCGGTAGTGCTCAAGGGCGTCGCGGGCGTGCAGGTGCTTTTCTTCCAGTGAGCGGATTTGTTCGTCACGGTCCGTAAGGCGCAGCTCAAAGTCACTGCACGCCTGATTCAGGGCGGCGTTACGGGTTTGTTCGGTTTGCAGCATGGAGCGGATAGCTTCGAGGTTGGCGCTTTCCTGGCTCAGTGCCGTGCCTTGTATCTCAAAGCGTTGCTCAAGCTGTGCCTGGGCGTCTTGCGCCTCGCTCAGTTGCTCGCGCAACTCGATTTTCAGCTGTTCGTAATGGGCCTGGGCGCGGTCGATCGGCTCTTGCGCCTGCTCCTGCAGGCGCTGGGCGAGGCGGGCTACCAGCTCGGTCAGTTCGTCACCGATCTGTTCCTGAGGTGCTCCGCGACGTGAGTCGACCTCGTCCAACTCTTTTAGATAGCGATGGATCGTGGTTTTCGATCCGGTATTACCCATCTCGATACGTACAGCATCAATGCTCGGGTGTTCGCCGCGGGCCAGGATCGCCGTGCGTGCAATTTGGACTACCGCTTTGTTTACGCCGCCACGGGCCATGGCTTTCTCCTACGATTTTGTACTGTGGTATGTATCATGTAATTACATACTATATTAACGATTAAATTTTGTCTTTATTTACGATTTAAGACGCGGGATATACTGGTATTATCCCGTGCTAGAGCCTTTAAACAGTGTTTTGGGCTCGTTTTCAGTACGCCAATCAAGAGAACTGCCCATGAGCGAGCTGGATCGCTACTTAAACGCCGCGACCCGCGACAACACCCGCCGTAGCTATCGGGCTGCCATCGAGCATTTCGAAGTGACCTGGGGCGGTTTCCTTCCGGCCACCAGCGACAGCGTGGCGCGCTATCTGGTGGCCCACGCCGGACAGCTGTCTATCAACACCTTGAAGCTGCGTCTGTCGGCGATTGCGCAATGGCACAACAGTCAGGGGTTTGCCGATCCGACCAAGGCCCCGGTCGTGCGCAAGGTGTTCAAGGGCATCCGTGCATTGCATCCGGCACAGGAGAAGCAGGCCGAACCGCTGCAGTTGCAGCATCTGGAGCAGGTGGTCGACTGGCTGGAAGGTGAAGCGCAGGCAGCGCAAGCCAGCGCGGATCAGCCAGGGTTGTTGCGGGCCAGGCGTGATGCCGCCCTGATTTTGCTGGGGTTCTGGCGCGGGTTTCGCAGCGATGAGCTATGCCGTTTGCAGGTCGAGCACGTACAGGCGGTCCCGGGTGCGGGCATTACGCTGTATCTGCCCCGCAGCAAGAGCGACCGCGACAACCTGGGTAAAACATTCCAGACCCCGGCGTTACAGCGACTGTGTCCGGTGCGGGCCTATATCGAGTGGCTCAATACGGCAGCGCTGGTGCGTGGCCCGGTGTTCCGCGGGATCGACCGCTGGGGCAACCTGGGCGAGGAGGGGCTGCACGCCAACAGCGTGATCCCGCTTCTGCGCCAGGCGCTGGAGCGAGCCGGGATTGCTGCCGAGCAATACACCAGTCACTCGTTGCGTCGCGGTTTTGCAACATGGGCCCATCAAAGTGGTTGGGATTTGAAGTCGCTGATGAATTACGTCGGCTGGAAGGACGTCAAGTCAGCCATGCGCTATGTTGAAGCGAGCCCGTTTACCGGGATGAGCCTCACCGCTGAAAAGCCTGTTGGCAACTGATTGAGGTCAACTTGAAAGCCGACCCGATGGCCCATAGTTGAATAGGGACTTGGGGTATTAGCTTTCTTCTATCTATAGCGTCACTTGATAGCTAAAACCAATCGGCAGCATCAGCTTTGCCAATGAGCCAGATGCGAAATGTGTTGTTAGGATTCACCTCATCAACTTTTCAACCCTGACGGAGAGTCAACGATGCCTATCATCAACAGCCAAGTAAAACCGTTCAAAGCAACTGCCTACAAAAACGGCAGCTTCGTGGAAGTGTCGGACGCTGACCTGAAAGGCAAGTGGTCTGTCGTGTTCTTCTACCCAGCCGACTTCACCTTCGTTTGCCCAACCGAACTGGAAGACCTGGCTGACAACTACGAAGAGTTCAAGAAACTCGGCGTGGAAATCTACAGCGTGTCGACTGACACCCACTTTGCCCATGCTGCCTGGCACAACACTTCGCCAGCCATCGGCAAAATCCAGTACACCATGATCGGCGATCCTACGCTGACCATCTCCCGCAACTTCGACGTGCTGATCGAAGAAGCTGGCCTGGCTGACCGCGGTACTTTCGTGATCAACCCGGAAGGTCAGATCAAGATCGTTGAGCTGAACGACGGCGGCGTTGGTCGTGATGCCTCCGAGCTGCTGCGCAAAATCAAGGCTGCTCAGTACGTCGCAGCTCACCCAGGCGAAGTGTGCCCGGCCAAATGGAAAGAAGGTGAGTCCACCTTGGCTCCATCCCTTGACCTGGTCGGCAAGATCTAAGTCTGTGAAGCACCCAAGGGCGGTGAACCGCACCTAAGTAGTCAGCAGCATCGCCCTCAAAACGCCCGGGCGACATTCGCTCGGGCGTTTTTTTTTTTACAGAATCAATATTCAAAGGAGATCGCCCGTATGTTGGACGCCAATCTAAAAGCACAGTTGAAGTCATACCTGGAGCGGGTCACACAGCCGATCGAGATTGTCGCTTCTCTCGACGACGGTGCGAAATCCCGTGAAATGCACGACCTGTTAAAAGAAATCGCCAGTCTTTCCAGCATGATCACCCTGCTGGACAACGGTGACGATGCGCGCAAGCCTTCGTTCTCGCTGAATCGCCCCGGCGGCGATATCAGCCTGCGTTTTGCAGGTATCCCGATGGGCCACGAATTTACTTCGCTGGTGCTGGCCTTGCTGCAAGTAGGCGGCCACCCATCGAAAGCCAGTAGCGACGTGATTGAACAGATTCGCTCCCTTAAAGGCGAGTTCAACTTCGAAACCTATTTCTCGCTGTCTTGCCAGAACTGCCCTGACGTTGTTCAGGCTCTGAACTTGATGGCGGTGCTCAACCCGAACATTCGCCACGTGGCGATCGACGGCGCCTTGTTCCAGGACGAAGTCACCGAACGTCAGGTGATGGCGGTGCCAAGCGTTTACCTGAACGGGGTGAACTTCGGTCAGGGTCGCATGGGCCTGGAAGAGATTCTCGGCAAACTGGACACCAGCGCCGTTGAGCGTCAGGCCGAAAAAATCAGCGCCAAAGAAGCCTTTGACGTGCTGGTGATTGGCGGCGGTCCGGCCGGTGCTGCTGCAGCGATCTATGCTGCGCGTAAAGGCATACGTACCGGTGTTGCGGCCGAGCGCTTTGGTGGTCAGGTGCTGGACACCATGGCCATCGAGAACTTTATCTCGGTTCAGGAAACTGAAGGGCCAAAGCTTGCCACTGCACTTGAGGAACACGTCAAGCAATACGACGTCGACATCATGAACCTGCAGCGTGCAGACAAATTGATCGCCGGCAAGGCGGGCGAGTTGCACGAAGTGAAATTTGCCAGCGGTGCATCGCTAAAAGCCAAGACCGTGATTCTGGCCACCGGTGCCCGCTGGCGTGAAATGAACGTGCCAGGTGAGCAGCAATACCGCAGTCGAGGTGTTGCTTACTGCCCGCACTGTGATGGCCCGTTGTTCAAGGGCAAGCGTGTTGCAGTCATCGGCGGCGGTAACTCGGGCGTTGAAGCCGCCATCGACCTGGCAGGCATCGTTGCTCATGTGACCCTGCTTGAGTTCGATACCACATTGCGCGCCGATGCGGTATTGCAGCGCAAGTTGCACAGCCTGCCCAACGTAAAGGTCATCACCAATGCCCAGACCACCGAGGTAACGGGTGACGGGCAGAAAGTGAACGGCCTGCTTTACAAGGATCGTCAGTCGGGTGAAGTGCATGCCGTGGAACTTGAAGGCATCTTTGTGCAAATTGGTTTGTTGCCTAACACCGATTGGCTCAAAGGTACTGTAGAGCTTTCGCCCCGTGGTGAGATCGTGGTCGATGCTCGTGGTGAAACGTCGATCCCCGGTATTTTCGCAGCCGGTGACGTGACCACCGTACCGTACAAGCAGATCGTGATCGCGGTGGGCGAGGGCGCCAAGGCTTCCCTGAGTGCGTTCGATCACTTGATCCGCTCTTCTGCGCCGCAATAAGCGGCCTGAAACAAAAAACCCATGAGCGATCATGGGTTTTTTTTTGAGTCCGATATTTACATCGGTTGTGGCTGGATGATCTCGACCCAGTAACCGTCCGGATCTTTAACGAATGCCAGGGACTTCATGCGGCCATCGTTCAGACGTTTCTGAAAGTCCACGCCCAAGGCTTCAAATCGCTCACAGGCGGCGCGGATATCCGGCACCGAAATACAGATATGGCCGAAACCGCGCGGATCGGTATTGCCATTGTGGTAGACGACGCTGTCGTCGGTTTCCGAGCCGTGGTTGTGGGTCAGTTCCAGGATGCCGGGAATGGACTTCATCCACAGCGTGCGCGCAGCGTCGTCCGCGGGGATCTGTGCCTTGTCGACCAGCGCCAGAAAATACAGGCTGAATTCAGCTTCAGGAAAGTCACGCTTTTCAACCAGTGAGAAACCCAGTACGCGGGTATAAAAATCGAGGGACTTCTCGATGTTTTTGACGCGCAGCATGGTGTGGTTGAACACGAAATTATGGGTAGCGCTATCTGGTTGGCCAGTGACGCCAGGGATGTTGTTCAGGTCTTGCAGGCTCATGAACCCTCCGAAAATGATGCATAGGTGATCGGTCGCTACGATGAGCGTGATGAGGGAATGATACGGAAAGTGAAGTCTTGCGCCAAACCTGTTTTAGGGGGAGCGGGGCTGTCGCGTTTCAACCTCTGCATAGCTTCATAGGCTGAACTGTGCGATCACTTCATGCGATGACATGACATCGGCATATTCATCACCGAGTATGGCCAAGGTTAATTCATGAACGGTTGTGGCGTCCCACGACTGCCCATGCGCCCCAATGACGGGCACGGCTGTCGTCGCGTCTGACGGAAGAATGATGCTGTAACCGAGCGCTTTTCCCGCACGGACTGTGGCATCCATGCTGTTGTGAATCACAACACCCGTCAGCACCAAACGCTTTACCTGCATCCTTTTAAGGATGGCGTCCAGTTCGGTGGCAATGAAGGCGCAGTTTTGCTGTTTGGTGATGACGGTTTCTCCCTGTATCGGGGCAACGTCTTTCTTTATTTCATTCCAGGGGCCGTGGACGTAATAGCTGGATGTAGGTGTCTGCTCATCGTGCTTCACGTGAAGAACCGGCCAA
The DNA here is from genome assembly GCF_059862735.1 of Pseudomonas sp. MF06569. Classification (NCBI taxonomy): domain Bacteria; kingdom Pseudomonadati; phylum Pseudomonadota; class Gammaproteobacteria; order Pseudomonadales; family Pseudomonadaceae; genus Pseudomonas; species Pseudomonas sp. MF06569. The sequence goes on from NZ_JCBCUZ010000019.1 coordinate 53,286, forward strand.
CCGTTTGAGCGCCAATGATTAAGAAGGCGTTGGATTACTGGCAAATAGTCAGGATTACTTTTGCCATCCCAGTTCGGGCGATCAATGGCATCTTGAACGTCAAGGATAATCAGGGGGACAGGGCCGGATTGTTCCTTCATGTAATCTCATCTCCTTTTGGTGACAGTAGGTCGAGTGTGCTGAGCCCAGCCGCTACCAGCAGATAACCATCATGCAGCTTTCGCAGACATGGACAAATCGCGGGCAAAAAGAAGCCCGCCGAAGCGGGCATGGGGCGCTAGTCCTTTAGCAGCCTCTATCCTGTGACCCGCCATGTGAAAAATTTGTGAAGCATCTTCCCCTCCCGTCCTTTTCGGTCCTGCGGGTCGCAAAATACGACTTTTCCTACACCGCAATTGGCTGGGGTTGTTTTTTACTCGGGGCGTTCGGTAAAACACATGCGTGTACTTGAGCGTATCGCTGGCAGGAGCCCGCCAAGAAGCGACGTTGAAGTTTTAATGATGGACTAAAAATAACGTAACTCTGCGCCGCACGATAATGTGAGCCCTTCATCATAAAGTTGAGCCCTTTATAATGAAGGGGGGCTCAGAACGATTAACTCAGGTACAAAAAAGCCCTGCCGGGGCAGGGCGTGATTTGCAGGGGGGCTTTATGCACGAAGCCAAGTATCTACCGTTGCTGCACCATACTCTTCTTTCCAGGCTTTCAAGCCGCGATGGTTGCCGCCTTTGGTTTCGATAAGTTCGCCGGTATGGGGGTTTTGGTAAACCTTGAGCACTCGGGCCTTGCGCTGTTTAGGGGCTGATGCGCCCTTTGAAGCAGAAGGGTTTGGGTCAAGGATGGCGATGATGTCCCGCAGGTTTTTGCCATAGGTTTTCATCAAGCCTTGAAGCTTTTCTTCGAACTCGATTTCCTTTTTAAGTCCGGCATCATTTTTCAAGGCTTCCAATTGGGCCAGCTGTTCTTGTAGCGCTTTTTCAGCAGCGCGAAACTCAGCAAGTCTAGACAAAGTCATTACTCCATTCGTAGGTTCGGTGCGATGAAACCGAAGCGAATTAATGATGTTTGGAATGCACAAGATTTGCAGGACGAACCCCCGAGATTTTGATCCCGGGGAACGCATCCACTGATGCAGACAATTAAAAGTTCGTATTCGGACAAAAAAATTGTAGTTGCTAATTCCTACGCTGCCAAGTGCTATAAGCGTGCTGTTTGAAAAAGTTTCAAACAGCACGCTTATTTATTAAGTGGGGGTTAAGCGTGCCTGTAAAGCCTCGATGAACTCGGCAGGCGGCATGGGGCGCGCAAACAGGTAGCCTTGTAAAAAATCAACGCCTTGAGCGGCCAGGTACTCGCTTTGTTCTTCTGTTTCAATGCCTTCTGCGACAATCCCCAAGTCCAGCTTCGCACTCAACTCAATGATGCTGTCTAGGATATGTCTGGACAGGGCATCTACCCCAATCAAGGCGACAAAGCTCTGGTCAATCTTCAAGTAATCAACGTTGAACTCGCGCAAGTAACTCAGGCTTGAATGGCCGGTGCCAAAGTCATCAATGGCAATCATGACCCCCAGGGTGTGCAATTCACTGAACAGTTGATGGGCCGTGGGGGTGGGGACGATTAACTCGCGCTCGGTGAGCTCCAGGACAAGGTTGATGTGCCCCGGCGGGAAAGCGTCCAGAAAGCGTCGACAGTCTTCAACCAGCTCAAGGTTCTGGCAATGGTGGGCTGAAATGTTGAAGGCTATATGGAAACCGGGCTCCATGTGGCTGGAATGGGGGGCAAGCAGCTGTGATGTTTGCTCCATCAGCGAGCGCGTCATCGGCACAATCAAGCCCGAGTGTTCTGCAAAAGGGATAAACAGGTCCGGACGAACCAGCCCCTCTTTAGGGTGTTGCCAGCGCATCAATACTTCGGCCCCGGCCCATTGTTTGGTATCACCCCGTACGACGGGTTGGAAGTAAGGAATGAACTCGGCCGCCTCCAGGCCACGGCGCATTTCACTGGAGGGTGAAGACGAGCGTTTTTGAAGCCTGTTAACCGTCAAGGCTGAAACAATGCCCAGAAAGATCAATAAACCCAAAAGCCCCGGGTATTCAACAATCACATGTCTCCAGACTTCACCCTCGTTGAAACCTGCGATAACACGGTAGGGGTACTCGGGTGAAGGCACTGCAGTTTGTGCCACAGGCAAATGGGGAGGCGGCGTATTGCGTACCTGGCCATAGCGGTCGATCCAGGCATCGCCCACGACAATCAATAAATAGGTTTTGTGATTGACCAGGCCCAGTACGTTGACCAGATGAAAGCCATACAAGCTGATCAACACCCCGCGCTTGTCCTTGTTCTGGCGGTAAACCAGAACCGGGTCATTGGGCGTTACCATGGTGCCGGGCATCAGCCACAGCACACCGTTTGCATATTTCTCAGGGCTCACTGCTTCTTTGTATTTGCCAAATAAAGACGTGCAGTAGATCTGGTTGTCCCACACCAGATTCACGGAGCGTACATAAGGACGTCTCGTGACTTGCTCGCGCAGGGCCAGTTCAACCTGGGCGCAATCGCGGCCCGCCTGCGGCAGGACAATGTCGGCGGCCAACTTGGCATTTTCCAGCATCAAGTCAAATTGTCGTACGGCTTCCTGGGCGGTTTGAGTGGCCTCAAGTTTCAGTGAGCGGTTGGCCTGCCAAACTATAATCAAGACACCCAGCACGACAGGTAACAGTCCGCTGAGCACAATCAACGCGTAACGGTCAGTCCATTTACGGCTCATTTTTGAGGTTAGTGGCATTCAAAATCCTGCTAACACAGAGGTGGGGCTTGGGTGCACGCTACAGAACAGTAAGAAAAGCGTAGCAGTGCATGCGGGCAATTTTACAATCGGTAGGACAAATAAGATTACGCCATGTAGAATCGGCTTACGCATACAAGAATAACGACTTCTGAAAGCAGAAGCCCTACCGCGTAAGAGATGGATCGAAATGAAGCGATTCGGGTTCCAGTTGATCTACGGTGATTTCCTTGCGCGCAGTGTGCGCGGGATCTCCTGCGCGCCGCCAGCCAGCCTCAGCATTCTTAGCATATAACCCCTGTTAATTCTAAAAATGACCATGATGAGGCGCCTAAAATGGCTGATCTATACGAAAACCCAATGGGCCTGATGGGCTTTGAGTTCATCGAATTCGCGTCCCCTGTACCCAATACCCTTGAACCTGTGTTTGAAATCATGGGTTTCACCAAGGTGGCGACCCACCGTTCCAAAGATGTGCACCTGTATCGCCAGGGCGATATCAACCTGATCCTCAACAACGAGCCCAACAGTGTCGCGTCCTACTTCGCGGCCGAGCACGGTCCGTCGGTATGCGGGATGGCCTTTCGGGTGCGCAATGCACAGCAAGCCTATACCCGTGCACTTGAATTGGGGGCTCAGCCGGTACATATCCCTACCGGCCCGATGGAACTGAACCTGCCTGCAATCAAAGGCATTGGTGGCGCTCCGTTGTACCTTATCGACCGCTATGGCGAAGGCAACTCGATTTACGACATCGACTTTGTGTTCATCGAAGGCGTAGACCGTCATCCGGTCGGTGCTGGCCTGAAGATCATCGATCACCTGACCCATAACGTGTACCGCGGCCGCATGGCTTATTGGGCCAACTTCTACGAGAAGCTGTTCAACTTCCGCGAAATCCGTTATTTCGACATCAAGGGCGAATACACCGGCCTGACCTCCAAGGCCATGACCGCGCCAGATGGCATGATTCGCATCCCCTTGAACGAAGAGTCGTCCAAAGGTGCGGGCCAGATCGAAGAGTTCCTGATGCAGTTCAACGGTGAGGGCATTCAGCACGTTGCCTTCCTCAGTGATGACCTGATCAAGACCTGGGACGCGCTGAAGAAAATTGGCATGCGCTTCATGACTGCACCGCCAGAGACCTACTACGAAATGCTTGAAGGCCGCCTGCCGAACCACGGTGAACCGGTTGAAGAGCTTCAATCGCGGGGCATCTTGCTGGACGGTTCTTCGGAGTCGGGTGACAAGCGCCTGCTGCTGCAGATCTTCTCTGAAACCCTGATGGGGCCGGTGTTCTTCGAGTTCATCCAGCGCAAGGGCGATGACGGCTTTGGCGAAGGCAACTTCAAGGCACTGTTTGAGTCCATCGAACGCGACCAGGTGCGTCGCGGTGTGCTGACTGCAGACTGATACGCCTCATGCCCGCTCCCACATGGCGCGTTCCTGTGGGAGCCGGGCTTGCCCGCGATAGCATCGCCAGCAAGCCTGCTGCTGCCATTCCCTCCCTAGAACAACCCCGCCGCAATATTGATCGTAAACCCAAGCACTGCCGTGTTGAACAAAAAGCCCAGTAATGAGTGAGCCAATACCGCTTTGCGCATTTCGCGGGTGGCGATGCTCACGTCGGCTGTCTGCACCGCAACGTTGAGGGTGAACGAGAAATACAGAAAATCCCAGTAGTCCGGGTCCAGCAATCCCTCCGGGAAGCGCAGCGCCGGCTCCGGCCCTTCGTTGTTATAGAACAGTCGCGCGTAATGCAGGCTGAAAATGACTCCGATCATCAACCACGAACCCACCACCGTCAGCCCGGTAAAACCGTAATGAATCAGGCGATCGGTGTCGCTGGTAATGGTGCCCGACAACTCAAGGGTGACGGCCGCCAGGCTGGCGATTGCAGCAATGCACACGGTAAACAGCACCATGCTGGCATTTTCATCTTCGACTTCAGCCGTGCTTTTGACGTCACAGGCCCTGGAGTGGATCACCAGCCATAACGTAAAGGCCAGATACAGCCATACGGCGCTGTTCCAGCCCAGCAGGAATTTGGTGGTCACGGTAGCGGCAGGAGCAAAAATGCCAACGGCCAGCCCGACCAGAGTGGCGGCGGTCAAGCGGGGGTGGGTGCGTGCAAGGTGCGACATAAACTATCCCTGTTACTGAGTTTACAAGCACCTTAGCACGCACTGCCGGGGGTTAACCCTGGCGAGGTTTGCTTCTTGCCAGCTTCATCACCACCACGAAGAACACCGGTACAAACACCACGGCCAGAGTTGCGACGATCATGCCGCCGATCACCCCTGTGCCGATGGCCTGCTGACTCGCGGAACTGGCGCCGGTGGCGAGTGCCAATGGCACCACCCCAAGGATGAACGCCAGTGACGTCATCACAATCGGGCGCAGCCGCAAGCGGGCTGCTTGCACGGTAGCGTCCACCAGGTCATGCCCCTCGTCGTACAGAGTCTTGGCAAACTCGATGATCAAAATAGCGTTCTTTGCCGACAGCCCGATAATGGTGATCAGGCCCACTTTGAAGAACACGTCGTTGGGCATTCCGCGCAACGTGACCGCCAGCACCGCACCCAGCACGCCCAATGGCACGACCAGCAGAACAGCGGTCGGGATCGACCAGCTTTCGTACAGTGCAGCCAGGCACAGGAAAACGATCAGCAGCGACAAGGCCAGCAGGATCGGTGCTTGAGCCCCGGACACCTGTTCTTGCAACGATAACCCTGTCCATTCCAGGCCCAGGCCTGCCGGGAGCTGGCTGACCAGGCGCTCTATTTCAGCCATCGCCTCGCCGGTGCTGTGCCCTGGGGCCGATTCGCCGGAAATGCTGATCGCCGGGTAACCGTTATAACGCGTCAGCTGGGACGGGCCCTGTATCCAGCGGGCTTCGACAAAGGCCGAAAGCGGCACCATCTTGCCCTGGTCGTTACGCACATTCATTTTCAGCAAGTCTTCGACCTGGCTGCGCTGATCACCTTCAGCCTGAACCACTACCCGTTGCATGCGGCCCTGATTCGGGAAGTCGTTGACATAGGCCGAGCCCACCGCCGTTGACAACACGGCGCCGATGTCGGCAAAGGAAATGCCCAGCGCATTGGCGCGTTTACGATCGACCTCAAGCTGCACTTGCGGGCTTTCTGCCAGTGCCTCTTCACGCACATTGGCCAGCACAGGGCTTTTGGCTGCCAGTTCCAGCAACTCGCTGCGGGCTTGCATCAGCCTGTCATAGCCAACACCGCCACGGTCTTGCAAGCGGAACTCAAAACCGCTGGAGGTCCCCAGGCCACTGACCGGAGGTGGAAGGATGGCAAAGGCCACCGCGTCCTTGAGCTCGCTGAAAGCGCCGTTCGCCCGGTCAGCGATTGCCGATGCAGAGTCCTGGGCGCCACGTACCGACCAGTCCTTGAGGGTAGTAAAGGCCAGCGCTGCGTTCTGGCCGCTGCCCGAGAAGCTGAAACCCAGGATCATCGTGGTGTTACCCACCCCGGGCTCGCTGGCGTTGTGTGCCTCGATCTGCTCGGCCACCTTGATCGTGCGGCTCTGGCTGGCACCTGGCGGCAGTTGAATGTCAGTGATGGTGTAGCCCTGATCCTCGACAGGCAAGAAGGAGGAGGGCAGGCGTGCAAAGCACACCACCAGAATCACCAGCAAGGCACCGTAGACCAGCAGGTAGCGTGTGCTGCGCTTGATCAGATGCACCACCCAGTGTTCGTAACCTTGTGACAGGCGCTCGAACTTCCTGTTGAACCAGCCAAAGAAACCGCCCTTGGCGTGATGCTCTCCCTTGGCGATCGGCTTGAGCAAGGTTGCGCACAGGGCTGGGGTCAGGGACAAGGCCAAAAATGCCGAGAACAGAATCGAAGTCGCCATCGACAGCGAGAACTGCTGGTAAATCACCCCGACGGATCCAGGCATGAATGCCATTGGAATAAACACGGCCACCAGCACCAGGGTGATGCCCACAATCGCGCCGCTGATCTGGGTCATCGCCTTGCGAGTCGCTTCTCGCGGCGAAAGCCCTTCGCTGACCATGATCCGCTCGACGTTCTCGACCACCACAATGGCATCGTCCACCAGAATCCCGATGGCCAGCACCATGCCGAACATGGTCAGCACGTTGATTGAAAAGCCCAGCGCCAGCATCGTGGCGAACGTTCCCATCAGTGCCACCGGCACCACCAGGGTCGGGATCAGCGTATAGCGAATGTTCTGCAGGAACAGGTACATCACGGCAAATACCAGCACCATAGCCTCGACCAGGGTGTAGATAACCTTGGTGATCGAGACTTTGACAAACGGCGTGGTGTCATACGGGATGGTGTATTCCACACCGGCCGGGAAGTAGCGGCTCAGATCATCCATCTTGGCGCGAATCAGGTTGCCCGTATTCAGGGCGTTGGCCTCCGGTGCCAGTTTCACGCTGAAAGCGCTGGCTGACTTGCCGTTCAGCCGGGTGCCGTACTGGTACTCCTGGCTGCCGATTTCGACCCGGGCCACATCGCTGATGCGTACCGTGGAGCCGTCCGGGTTGGCACGCAGCACAATATCGCCAAACTCTTGCGGGGTTGATAGCTGGCCCTTGACCAGTACCGTTGCGGTGATTTCCTGGGTGGAGCGCCCCGGCAGATCGCCGATGCTGCCCGCGGAAACCTGTGCATTTTGACTGGCAATCGCCTGGTTGACGTCGGCCGGGGTCAGGTTGAAGCCGATCAGTTTTTGCGGGTCGATCCAGATGCGCATGGCACGTTCGGCACCATACAACTGGGCCTTGCCGACGCCGTCGATGCGCTTGACTTCGTTCATCACGTTGCGCGCAAGGTAATCGCTGAGGGCGACCTCATCCAGCGCGCTGGTGCTGTCGGCGGTCAGTGTCACCAGCATCAGGAAGCCCGAGGAGATTTTCTCGACCTGCAGGCCTTGCTGGATAACCGCCTGGGGCAGGCGCGACTCCACCGCTTTAAGACGGTTCTGTACATCGACCTGCGCCATCTCCGGATCGGTGCCGGGTTTGAATGTGGCGGTGATGCTGGCACTGCCCAGGCTGCTCTGGGATTCGAAATACAGCAAGCCATCGGTGCCGTTGAGCTCCTGCTCAATCAGGCTGACGACGCTTTCGTCCAGGGTTTGGGCCGAGGCGCCGGGGTAAATGGCGTAAACCTCGACTTGGGGCGGCGCCACGTCGGGATATTTGGCTACTGGCAACTGCGGGATGGCCAAAGCCCCCGCCAGCAGAATGAACAACGCAACGACCCAGGCAAAGACCGGGCGGTCGATAAAAAACTGCGGCATGCTCACCGATCCGTGGAGTGTGCGAGAGGGAGTGTGGGGTCATCGATTTGTACCTGCTCACCCGGGCGGGCGTGCTGCAGGCCTTCAGTGACGATGCGGTCACCGGCCTTCAGGCCGGAGGTCACGGCCCAGCGATCATTTTGCGCACTGCCCAGTTGAACCGCCTGCAGGTGCACGCGGTTATCGGCATCGACCAGCAGCACCTGGGCGATCCCTGCGCTGTCACGCATGATTGCCCGCTGCGGCACGCTGATGCCTTCCTTTTTGAACGCCTGCTCCAGTCGCACCCGCACAAAACTGCCTGGCAAGAGATCGTAGTCAGGGTTCGGGAACTCGCTGCGCAGAATGATTTGTCCGGTGCTCGGGTCAACCGTCACATCGGTGAACAGCAGTTTGCCCGGCAACGGATAAAGGCTGCCGTTGTCCCGAATCAATGTGGCCTTTGCCTGTTGCTTGCCGACTTGCTGCAGCTCCCCGGCGCGGAATGCTTCGCGCAGGTTGTCCAGATCGCGGGTGGACTGCGTCAGGTCGACATGGATCGGATTGAGTTGCTGGATACGGGCCAGCGGCGTGACTTCACCCTGGCCGACCAGAGCACCTTCCGTGACCAGTGCACGGCCAATGCGCCCCGAGATGGGTGCTGTAACGGTGGCATAACCCAGGTTCAGCCTGGCGCGCTGAAGCGCAGCCTGATTGGCGGCCACATCGGCATTGGCCTGCTGTGCTGCAGCGCGCGCATTGTCATGGTCCTGACGGCTGATCGCGTTGATTGCTATCAGCTCGCCATAGCGCTGGTCCTGCAGTTTTGCCTGCAAGGCAACAGCCTGGGACTTGCTCAAGGCGGCCTGCGCACTGTCCAGGTCAGCCTTGAAGGGCGCCGGATCAATCAGAAACAGGACATCACCCTGTTTCACCTCGCTGCCTTCGGTGAACACGCGCTTGAGCACGACACCGGCAACCCGGGCACTGACTTGCGCCACGCGGGGAGCAACCACCCGGCCGCTCAGCTCGTTGCTGACGGACAAGGGCGCGGTGGCGATGACTTCGGTGCGTACCTTGGTCAAGGGAGGTTTGGTCTCAGCGACCGGGCTTTTATCGCAGGCGCTGAGGGTCAGGGCCAGCGCCGTAAGGAATAGCGGGGCGAAGAGCTTTTTCAACGATCGTGCCTTCTTAAATAAGCGGGATGTTTCTGTAGGCATGCTAAGCGCAGCACGCAAGAGGCGTTGTGAAGCAATGTAGGGGGTATGTGAAAAAGTGTGAAGGTTCTGCTCCTATCCTTGTAAGGTTGTATATCCTTCGGGTTTTCCCCAGTTGTAAGCATTGATTATGCCCACTATTTTGCTGGTCGAAGACGACGCCGCGCTGTCGGAGCTGATTGCCAGCTACCTGGAGCGCAATGGCTATCAGGTCAGCGTGATTGCCCGCGGCGATCAAGTGTGTGACAGAGCAAGAAGCAACCCTCCGGATCTGGTCATTCTTGACCTGATGTTACCTGGGCTCGATGGTCTGCAAGTCTGCCGCTTGCTGCGAACCGAGTCTGCCAGTCTGCCGATCCTGATGTTGACAGCCCGCGACGATAGTCATGATCAGGTGCTGGGGCTAGAGATGGGTGCAGATGATTATGTGACAAAACCTTGCGAACCCCGTGTATTGCTGGCCCGTGTGCGCACGCTTTTGCGTCGCAGCAGCCTGACCGAGCCTCAAATGGCCAGTGACCGCATCACCATTGGCAATCTGTGCATCGACTTGTCAGAGCGCACCGTCAATTGGCGCGGACAGATCATCGAGTTGTCCAGTGGTGAGTACAACCTGCTGGTGGTGCTGGCCCGGCATGCCGGCGAAGTGCTGAGCCGTGATCAGATCCTGCAGCGTCTGCGGGGCATCGAGTTCAACGGCACGGACCGTTCGGTGGATGTGGCGATCTCCAAGTTGCGGCGCAAGTTCGATGACTGCGCCGGTGAAGCGCGCAAGATCAAGACCGTGTGGGGCAAGGGCTACCTGTTCAGCCGCTCGGAATGGGAATGCTGAACCCATGTTGAAGATTCTGATACGCCTGTACCTCGTGACCATCGTGACGTTCGCCCTGGCCAGTTACCTGGTGCCCGGGGTGATCGTGTCGCTGTTTCATGATCGCTTCATGAACTACAACGTCGATATGTCGCGGGGCATGCAGACCCTGCTGGTCAAACAGTTCCATCATCTGCCCCCGGAGCAATGGCCAGCCCTTGCCCGCGAACTTGACGCACAGTTTGAGCCGATGAAGGTCAATCTGCTGCCCATTACGGATGCCAAGTTCAGCGCCCAGGAGCAACGCCAATTGCAGCAAGGCAAGGGCGTGTTGCGCATCGGCGATTGGGGCTGGCGCACGCTGGTGGTTTCTCCGCTGGACGAACAACTGGCGATTGAATGGGTGATGCCTCCGGACCCCTTCGACATGAGTGTGTTGTATTGGAGTATCAACGTCCTGATTGGCGCGGCATTGCTGGGCGGCCTGCTGTTGTGGCTGCGCCCGCACTGGCGTGATCTGGAGCGCCTCAAACTCACGGCGGAGCGTATCGGTCAGGGGCAACTGAGCGAGCGTACGCAGATATCCCAACGCTCGAACATTCATGGCCTGGCCACGGTATTCGATGCAATGGCCCAGGATGTCGAGCACCTGCTCAATCAGCAGCGCGACTTGTTGAACGCGGTGTCCCATGAATTGCGCACGCCCTTGACCCGCCTGGACTTTGGCCTGGCGCTGGTGCTGTGCGACGACTTGCCGGATGGCAGTCGCGAGCGCTTGCAAGTGTTGGTGGGGCATATTCGCGAACTGGATGAGCTGGTACTGGAACTGCTGTCTTTCAGCCGCCTGCAAAACCCGGCATTGGTTCCAGAGAGAGTGGAGGTGTCGCTCGATGAGTTTATCGACAGCATCCTTGGCAGCTTCGATGAAGAGCTGGAGGCCCCCGATATTGTGCTGGACGTGCTGTTGCAAGGCGCCCAGGAACGCTTCGCCCTTGATCCGCGCCTGACTGCGCGGGCCCTGCAAAACCTGCTGCGCAATGCCATGCGTTACTGCGACAGGCGAATTCAGGTGGGCGTGAATGTCACCTCCCAGGGCTGTGAACTGTGGGTGGATGACGATGGCATCGGAATTCCCGAGCAAGAACGGGAAAGGATCTTTGAGCCGTTCTATCGCCTGGATCGCAGCCGGGACCGGGCTACCGGCGGCTTTGGCCTGGGGCTGGCGATCAGTCGGCGTGCCCTGCAAGCCCAGGGCGGCACGCTGAGCGTGGAGCAATCGCCTATGGGCGGTGCTCGCTTCAAGCTCTGGTTACCGGCTTGAAGCGAGGTGTTGCGGCTTAGATGGAGCGGCGCTGGCGGCTCACGTGCTTCAAACCTTCAATAATCAAGACGACCACAGCGAGCCAGATCGGGCCGTAGGTCAGCCATTGACCCTCTTCCAGGCTGTCGCCCAGCAACAGGGCCACGGCGACCAGCAGCACAGGCTCGACGTAACTGAGCAGGCCAAACAGGCTGAACGGCAGCAAGCGACTGGCCAGGATGTACGAGAACCCTGCGGCCGCACTGATGATGCCCATGAGCGGCACCAGCAGATAAAGCGCCTGGCGCTGTTCGCCAAGGTCGACATGGGGGCCGGCCAGCACAAACCAGAGGGCTGCCGGGACCATCAACAGCATGTCCAGCCACAGGCCACCCAGGTTGTCGATGCCGATCTTTTTGCGCAATACGAAGTACATCGGGTAACCGATGGCCACGACCAGTGTCGTCCAGGAAAACCCGCCCGTGCGATACAACTCATTGGCCACGCCGATCACGGCCAGGGCCGTGGCTATTTTCTGCAGGTGGGACAAGTGCTCACCGTAGACGATGCGCCCGGTGAGGATCATCGTCAGTGGCAGCAGGAAGTAGCCCAGCGACACATCCAGGCCATGCCCGTTGAGCGGCCCCCACATGAACATCCACAGCTGCAGGCCAACCAGGAAGCTGGTCAGCAGTACACAAGGAATCAGTAGAGGTTTGTCGCGTAAACGATTGAAAATTATAGGAACCCATTTCCAATCGCCGGAGAGGCATATAAACAGGGTCATGAAGGGGAGCGAGATCAGTATTCGCCAGCCGAAGATTTCCTGGCCATCAAGGGGCCAAAGAACGGAAGTGAAGTAGTACAAGACGCCGAACAGGCAGGAAGCCAAAATCGATAGAACAATACCTTTAGACACAACAACCTCAATGGATCTACAACGTTACTCGTTTGAGTGGGCACGTAGCTTGAGGCTGTTGGTTGTCGGTGGCAAATCTCTTTTAAACCAATTACTTGGGAGTCATTCTTGTTGAGGCGGTTCAACTTGTAAAACGCCAAGCAAATACTGGGCCAAAGTCGTTTTAAACGAGCGTTCGTGTTGTTGAAAAAAACTGATTAACGGTAGCTTGCTATCAAGTGCTGTGGGGGCGGGCTTGCTCGCGAAAGCATCGCCCCGGTGGTTTTGGCAGGCCGAGTCGCCTGAGCAGAGAGCCAGCCCACCCCCTAGCATTCAACCCGTTTACATGGATCGGCGTTGACGCACCAGGTGCTTGAACCCTTCGAACATCAACACCCCCACGGCCAGCCAGATCGGCAGATAAGTCATCCACTGGCCCGCGGTAATGCTTTCGCCCAGCAGCAATGCAACCAGCACCAGCAACACGGGTTCGACATAGCTGAGCAAACCGAAGAGGCTGAACGCCAGCATCCGGCTGGCCAGGATGTAACTGATCAGCGCCAGGGCACTGATGCCCCCCAGGATTGGAATGAGCGCGTACAGGGCAGGGCGATGGCTGGCCACCTCAAACCCTTGCTCACCACTTTGTACAAACCACCACGCCACAGGTATCAGCAGCAGCATGTCAGCCCACAGGCCGCCGAGGTTGTCGGTGCCTGCACGCTTGCGCAGCACGAAGTACAAGGGGTAACCAATGGCCACCACCAGAGTGGTCCAGGAGAACCCGCCCACGCGGTACACCTCGTTGGCGACCCCTAGGGTTGCCAGTGCGGCGGCGATTTTTTGCAAATGGGACAGTTGCTCGCCATACACCAGGCGACCGGTCAGAAGCATGGTCAGCGGCAGCAGGAAATAACCCAGCGATACGTCAAGGCTGTGGCCATTGAGCGGCGCCCACAGAAACAGCCAGAGCTGAACGCCCACCAGTGCACTGGACGCGACGAGCACGGCGAAGAACTTCGGTTGCTGACGCAGCCGCGAGAAAATCACCGGCACCAGCCGCCAGTCACCAGAAAAGCACATGAACAGCGTCATGCAGGGCAGGGTCAGGAGCATCCGCCAGCCGAAGATTTCAGCTCCGCTCAAGGGCCAGAGCAGGGATGTGAAGTAATACATGACACCGAACAGGCTCGATGCCAGAACAGACAGAACAATACCTTTGGACACAACAGCCTCGTTGAAACACGCATTTTGATTATTAGAAGTGCGTAGCTTGAGGCTCTGTGAGCTGTAGGGCAAATCCTTGATTATGAATGTCTGTGGGAGCAGGCACTGGGGTCAGTCAGGCAAACCGCAGGGATGCAGCTCCCACAGGTTTGGTGATGCCCATGATGGCAAGGTCAATGTGGGAGCGGGCTTGCTCGCGAAGCAGGCAACCCGGTTTCAGAGTCAAACCGCAGCGCTACCATCGCGGGCAAGCCCGGCTCCCACAGGCTGTGCCTGATTATGGGGTTTTAATGCCCCGGGTCATGCGCAGTGCCAGCAGGCTGCCGCCCACAATCACCGCGGCCAGGAAGTACAGGGCCGCGTCCGTGGAGCCGGTGGCGTCTTTTACGAAGCCCACCAGGTACGGGCTAAGGAAACCGGCCATTTGCCCCATCGAGTTGATCAGTGCCAGGCCACCAGCGGCTGCACCCACGCTGAGCATCGCGGTAGGTACTGGCCAGAACATCGGCAAGCCGGTCAGTGCGCCCATGGTCGCAATGGTCAGGCCCAGAATCGCAATGGCCGGGTGCGCGGCAAAATTCACCGCGATCACCAGACCCACCGCGCCCATCAGCATCGGTACCACCAGATGCCAGCGGCGCTCCTTGTGCAAGTCCGCCGAGCGGCCCACCAGCAGCATGAACACTGCCGCCAGCAGATAAGGAATCGCGCTGATCCAGCCGATCACCAGGGTATCGCTGAAGCCCAGGCTCTTGATGATCGACGGCAACCAGAAGTTGATGGCGTACACGCCGCTCTGGATGCAGAAGTAAATCAGGCCGAAAGCCCAGATGGCCGGGTTTTTGAACACTGCCGACAGCGAATCGGTGGCCGATGAAGCGGGTTTGCTGGCGGCATCCAGACGATGGTCCGCTTCCAGTACCGCTCGCTCATGGGCACCCAGCCATTTGGCGTTGGCAAAGCTGTCACTGAGCAAGAAAATGGCCAGTGCGCCCAGCACGACGGTGGGAATGCCTTGCAGCAGGAACATCCACTGCCATCCGGCAAGGCCGCCCTGGCCTGCAGCGAAGTGGCTGAGAATCCAGCCGGAGAATGGCCCGCCAATCAGACCCGATACAGGGATGGCGCACATGAACAGGGCCATGATCCGCCCCCGGCGAAAGCTGGGGAACCACTGCGAGAGGTACAGCACCACACCCGGAAAGAAGCCCGCTTCAGCGGCACCGGTCAGCAGGCGCAGGGTGTAGAACCCGGTAGGTGTGGTGACAAACATCAGGCAGGTCGACAGGGTCCCCCAACTGATCATCATCACGGCGATCCAGCGCCGGGGGCCGAATCTGGTCAAGGCCAGGTTGCTGGGTACGCCGCACAGCACGTAGCCAATGAAGAAAATACCGGCACCCAGGCCGTACACGGTTTCGCTGAACTTGAGTGCATCGAGCATCTGCAGTTTGGCAAAGCCAACGTTTACCCGGTCCAGGTAATTGAACAGATAGCAGATAAAAATGAAGGGGATCAAACGCAGGGTGATGCGCTTGTAGATGGCGTTTTTATCGTCATCGCTGATCGGCGATGCGGGGGCGCTCTGTGACATCTTATGTCTCTCTTTATTATGTTTTTTCACGATCCAGGGGTAACGTTGACCGCAGCTTGAGTCTCGGTCACCACAACGCCGCTGTCTTTGTGCTGTCGCACAGCATTTTGCCGAGTCGCCTGTGCCCGTGAACAAATGTATCCAAGGATTGTCACCCTATGTTTGAACTGGACCATGATTTGGCGCAGGACATCGTGGATCGCGCGATGGCCATCTTGCCGTACAACGTAAACGTGATGGACAGCCAGGGCCTGATCCTGGGCAGTGGCGAGCCTGAGCGTATCAACACCCGGCACGAAGGGGCGCAATTGGTGCTGGCCAATGGACGGGTGGTGGAAATCGATGCCCAGGCCGCCAAATGCCTGAAAGGCGTGCAGCCGGGTATCAACTTGCCATTGTTGCTCGATCAACGACTGATCGGTGTGCTGGGCCTGACGGGCGAGCCCGAGTTGCTGCGTACCTACGCCGAGCTGGTCCGCATGACCGCCGAGATGCTGGTGGGCCAGCGTTACCAGCAGGCGGAACAACAATGGCGGCGCCAACGCTGTGACGATTTGGTGGCTTTGCTGCTCAGTGAAGGGGGCGACTCGCCGCGACTGATCGACGAGGCCCAGCAATTGGGCCTCAAGCCCCAGCTGGCACGGATTCCGTATTTGTTTGAGCTGGGCAAGGGGCAGAGTGCAGAGGCCTTGAGTGTATGGCTGCAGTCACGTTACCCGGACAGCTGGTGCGTCAGCCCGGCCACGGGCTCGCTGCTGTGGTGCCGGCCGGCGACGACGGCACTGGATGACATGCGGCTGCTGGAGAAGCTCGACGGCCAGGGCTGGAAGGTCTTGCGGATTGCCGCAGGCGGGCAGGCTGATGCACTCAAGGGGTTGCGCCGCTGTTATCGACGGGTGGGTGATCTGCTGGCATATGGTCGCGATGTACTGCCGCAGACCCGCCTGCTGACGCTCAATCGCTACCGGTTGCCGGTGATGCTGTGGCGTCATCGCAATGACGATGCGCTGGAAGAATTGCTCGGGCCATTGCACAAAGTGGTGGCCAAAGACGCCAACGGCCAACTGATTGCCACGTTGCGCAGCTGGTGTGATCACGATGGCCAGAGTCAGGCCTGTGCCGATGCCCTGGGGATTCATCGCAACAGCCTGCGCTATCGCATGGAGCGTATCGCCGAACTGAGTGGCGTGGACCCGCTGAGCCTCAATGGCATGCTGGCCCTGTACCTGGGAGTCCAACTGCTGGCACAGACGTGATTGTGGGAGCGGGCTTGCTCGCGAGAGCGCCTGCAACACGGTTCCTTGTCCAAATGAACAACAAACCCCTTGAATGCTTGTGCGCCCGACTGGCGTGTTTTGGGCCGGTTGCTGGCAGCATGGAGGGTATAAGAACTGGAGATACGCCCCATGAAAATCGTGATTGCCCCCGACTCGTTCAAAGACAGCCTGAGCGCCGAAAAAGTCGCCGACGCGATTGCAGCCGGTCTGGCTGACGTATTGCCCCAAGCGCATCTGGTCAAGTGCCCGATGGCCGATGGCGGCGAAGGCACAGTCGAGGCGATTGTCGCCGCAGGCAATGGCCAGTTGCGACGCAATCATGTGCAAGGCCCGCTGGGCGCACCGGTCGAGGCCCATTGGGGCTGGCTGCCTGACAGCCACACGGCAATCATCGAGATGGCCGAAGCCAGCGGTTTGCAACTGCTGAAACCGGAACAGCGCAATGCCTGCATCACCAGCACCTTCGGCACCGGCGAACTGATCAAGGCCGCGCTGGATGCCGGCGCACGGCGGGTCATCCTGGCCATTGGGGGCAGTGCTACCAATGATGCCGGAGCCGGTGCATTGCAGGCGCTGGGCCTGGGCTTGTTCGACGCCCAGGGCAACAGTCTGCCGCGCGGCGGCCTGGCGCTGGCCCATGTGGCGCGTATCGAGCTGGCAGGCCTGGACCCGCGTCTGGCCGAGGTACGCTTTGAAATTGCCGCTGACGTCAACAACCCGCTGTGTGGCGAGCACGGTGCTTCGGCAATCTTTGGCCCGCAAAAGGGTGCATCTGCCGAACACGTGCAGTTGCTGGATCAGGCGCTGGGGCATTTTGCCG
The DNA here is from genome assembly GCF_059862735.1 of Pseudomonas sp. MF06569. NCBI lineage: Bacteria > Pseudomonadati > Pseudomonadota > Gammaproteobacteria > Pseudomonadales > Pseudomonadaceae > Pseudomonas > Pseudomonas sp. MF06569. The sequence continues at coordinate 70,498 of NZ_JCBCUZ010000019.1, forward strand.
ATCACTGTGCAAAGGTTTTGCCCAAGGATGTGCGTCAGGAACCAGGCTCGGGAGCAGCCGGAGGGCTGGGGTTTGCTGCCAAGGCGTTCCTCGGCGCGCAGTTTCGTGCAGGGGTTGAAGTGGTTGCCGAGCTGGTGGGGCTGGCCGAGGCTGTAAAGGGGGCAGACCTGGTGATTACCGGTGAAGGCCGTTTCGATGCCCAGACCCTGCGCGGCAAAACCCCCTTTGGCGTGGCGAGCATCGCCCGCGCTGAAGGTGTCCCGGTAGTGGTATTGGCAGGCACGTTGGGCGAGGGATATCAGGCGCTGTACGAGCACGGCATCAACGCGGCATTTGCAATTGCCAGTGGCCCGATGACTCTGCAGGACGCCTGCACCCGGGCGGCGCCATTGCTCACCGACCGGGCGCGGGATATTGCGCGGTTGTTGAGTCTTGCCAAATTTTCATGACACATAAAGCGTGATGGCGCGACGGTGCGTCGATTCGGATAACTCGCTCTGCCTGTAAAACCAGGGCGATCTCATCGCGAGCAAGCCCGCTCCCACATTGAGGTTTCATTGCAAACTTTGGTGTAAGCTTTGCGGCTCTCCGCATTCGACCCTTAGCGAGCCCTATGCCGTCGCTCTTCAAACGCTCTTTGCTGCCTAAACTGCGCAGCTTTCCGTTATCTGCCGATGCTTTCAGTATCCTGCCAAGCGCAGCGGATTTTCGTCGCTGTCTGTTGGAGCAGATTGCAGGCGCACGCCACCGCATCACGCTGGTGGCCTTGTATCTGCAACAGGATGAGGCCGGGCAGGAAATCATGGACGCCTTGCATGCCGCCAAAGCGGCGCGTCCCGAACTCGAAATCGCGGTTGTCGTCGACTGGCTGCGTGCCCAGCGCGGGCTGATCGGTGCAGGCAAGCAGCCCGGTAATGCGGCCTGGTATCAGGCGCAAACCGCATCCCACGCCACCCATGTGCCGATTTATGGTGTGCCGGTCCAGACCCGCGAGCTGTTCGGCGTGCTGCACCTCAAGGGCTTCATCGTTGACGACTGTGTGATCTACAGCGGCGCCAGTCTGAATAACGTGTACCTGCACAAACTCGACAAGTACCGCTTTGACCGTTACCACGTGCTGCACAACAAGCCGTTGGCCGACACCATGCAGCGCTTTGTCCAGCAAGACCTGATCGAGACCAGGGCGGTCCATCGCCTGGACCTGCCAACACTGCCGACAACCCGCAGTTTGCGCAGCGCCATCGGTGATTTGCGCAGCCATCTGAAAAAAGCCAGCTACGACACCAGCGCCGGTACAGTCGGCCACTTTGGTCTCTCGGTCAGCCCGTTGCTGGGCGTGGGCAAGAACAACCCGCTGAGCCGGGTGATTTGTGAACTGATTGCCTGCAGTCAGCAGCAACTGACCATTTGTACGCCGTATTTCAACCTGCCGCTGCCTGTGACCCGTGAAATCAATCGGGCCCTGGAGCGTGGGGTGCGGATTGATATCGTGGTGGGCGACAAGACGGCCAATGACTTCTACATCCCGCCCAGCGAACCTTTCCGGGTTATCGCGGCGTTGCCGTATCTGTATGAGTTGAGCCTGCGCCGGTTTGCCAAGAGTCATCAGCGCATGATCGACAACGGTCTGTTGAATCTGCACTTGTGGCGCGAAGGTGACAACACCTACCACCTCAAGGGCATGTGGGTCGATGATCGCTATACCTTGTTGACCGGCAACAACCTCAATCCGCGTGCGTTCCGCCTGGACCTGGAAAACGGTTTGCTGATTGATGATCCGCGTCGCGAATTGCTGGAGCCTCGCCGCAAGGAGCTGGACGCCATCTTTGCCCATACTCAGCGCATCGATAGCTTCAAGAGCCTGGAAACACTGGCGGATTACCCGCCAGCGGTGGCCAAGTTCTTGCGTCGCGTCAGCCGGGTACGGATCGAGCGCTTGCTTTACCGGATTCTCTAATTACCCGTGGGAGCGGGCTTGCTCGCGATTGCATCGACGCTGAGTAACAGATACCCCGCGTCGTTTCTATCGCTAGCAATCCCGCTCCCACAGGGTAGGGATCACGGGATATACACCACGCTGCCCCCCTCACGGCGATGCAACAGGCGATCACCGTTATCCGGCTGGCTGGTAATGACCTGGTGGTCCACGCTCAGGTAGCCCAGGGGCAGGGGATCGCCACTGCGAAACTGGGTGAAGATCAGCGTGCGTTTCGGGTCGAAGTGCTGGCCGCTGGTTTTATCCAGCCAGGCCATCAGTGCGGCACTGTCGCCGTTGCGGGGGAAGTCCTGGCTCTGGTCGATATAGAAGAACGGCTCGCCTTCATTCTGGACATACATCGGCAGTTTGTTGTCGACATCGATCATCACCATGCGCCATTGATCCCAGGGCGCCTGCTCGCTGGCCCGCGCCTTCACATCCTGGCCGAACTGGATAACCCCGCCACCACCGTTGGACCAGGGGTATATCACCCCCAGTACCAACAGCACGGCTGCAGCGCTGACGCCAAAGCCGATCTTCCAGCCACGCCCGCTGCTTTTGCGTTGCGCCATGCGCCGTGTCACCCACCAGGCGGCCAATAGCTGCGCAAAGGGCACCAGCGGCAGCACGTAATAACTGCGCCGACTTCCACTGGCGGTGAAGAATACAAACAGCAAACCCACCCCCCACACCAGCCAGCGTGTATTGGGCTCGATGTAACGCCACTGCCGCACGGCCACCCACAACCCGATCATCCAGAACGGCGCCCAGGGCAGGGTGTAAGCCGGCAGGTAAATCAGGTAGGTGTAAATAGGCCCCATGTGATCGAAGGGATTGAAGAAGCGCACCACGTTTTCACGCAGCACCAGCCCCAGTCCGCTTTCACCATATGTTGGCGCGCCATACAGATGGGACAGGACAAAAGGCAGCATGTACACCGCCCCTGCAACGATCAGGGCCAGTAACAGGCGCAGGTTCAGATGACGCTTCCAGCGTTGCTCCCCCAGTAGATGAGGCAGCAGAACCAGCCCCGGCAGGATAAAGCCGATCAGTCCCTTGAGCAGGGAGGTCAGGGACAGCAGCAGAAAGAACACGCAATAGCGGCTGAAGCGGGTGTCCTGCGGGTCGCGCCAGTACCACCACACCGCCGCCAGAAGACCGAATACGGTGAGAATGTCCGCTGTCGCCACCCGTGCCCAAAACACAAAGTAGAAGGTGGTGGTCAGCATCCATCCAGCAATCAACCCGGTGCCTTTGCGAAACAGTTGCTCGCCGATCAGGTACACCAGCCATACGCTGAACCAGGCTGCGACAACCGAAGACAGGCGCAGCGACCAATGCCCCAGGCCGCCCGTCAGCCCGGCGGTTGCCGTGATCAGCCAGTACGAGGGCAAGGGCTTGTCGTAGTAGGGTGATCCCTTGAGGTACGGGTCCAGATAATCGCCGCTTTGCAGCATCTGCAGTGCAATGTTGGCCCAACGGGTTTCCGGCCCCCACAGCTCCCTCGAGCCCAGGCCGAGCAACAGCAGCAGGGCAGACACGGTCAGTAGCACCAGCAACGCTTTCTGGTTGCTGTCCAGGCGCTTGAATACCGTCATTTAAGGCTGAACCCCGGGGAAGATAAATATCGACAGATCGCCGCGCTCGTAGCGTTTGCCGCCCACCGGCAGCAGCTCGACTTCGTGGGTTTCCAGTGCCGAATGAACTCGCATGACGACCCCGACAGAACCGCGCCTCTGGGCGTCCTTCATCCAGTGAGCGATGTTATCCATGTCAACCTGACGCGCAGCTGAATCGGCATACCCCAGGCCGTACTTGAGTTCGCCCACGGTGTTGTAAAGACTCACGTCAGGTCGCCCAAGGCGCCATGAAAGCGCCGACGCAGCGCCCAGGTCGTTGCTTAACAACGTGCTGGTCTGACTCAGTTCCTGCACATGTTCGGCGATAAACTGGTCGGGCATTTTACTGTTGACGATTTGTCCCGGCATGGCTGCGGGCAACAAGGCCACCAGCAAGCCCATGCCCAGCGCGGGTGCGGCCCACAGCTGCAAGGGGCGCAGGGCTTGCAAGGCATTGCTCAGCAGCCAGCCGAGCAACACGATGTAGCCCAGGGACAGGCTGAATATCTCGGTGTTGTCATAGACCGGGTGGCTGATTTGCAGATAAATCAGCCCCGCCAACCCGGCTACGGCCAGCAGCGTATTCAACACACCATTGATGCGTAGAGTCCGGCTACGCGCCTGGGCCAGCCAGGTCACCAGTGCATGGCCCATCAACAGTGCCAATGGCAAAAGGCACGGCATGATGTAAGTCGGCAATTTGCCCTTGCTCAAGCTGAAGATGGCCAGCGGCAGCAGCATCCACAGCAACAGAAAACCAATCGCTGGCTGGCGCTTTTGCTTCCATGCATCGAGCAGGGCTGCGGGCACCAGAGCGGCCCACGGCAGACTGGCGGCCAGCAGGATGGGCAGATAGAACCACCAGGGTTGAGTGTGTTGCGCATCGGCTGCGCTAAAGCGACGGATGTGTTCGTTCCAGAAAAAGAATTGCCAGAAATCCGGCTCCTGATGATGTATCGCCAGCGCCCACGGAACACAGATAGCCACTGCGACCAGGATCGCCAGCGGACCGTAAATCAGCACTTCCTTTATGCGCCGCTGCCACAGGGCATACGGCACCGCGATCAGTACGGGTAATAACCAGGCCAGAAAGCCTTTGGTCATGAAGCCCATGCCACAGGCAACGCCAAGCACTGCCCATGAGCAAAGGCGCCCGCGGCGAGTCTTGCTGTCAAAGGCAAACCATACCGCGACCAGGCTCAGATTGACCCAGAAGGTGAACTGCGGGTCCAGGTTGGCATATCCGGCTTGCCCTGCGACCAGCCCAAAGCTCATGTAAAGCAGGGCACTGGCGAAACGCTTGCGAGGGTCATCCCAAAGGCGGCCAGCGATTAGCCACGCCAGCCAGACACTCAGCCCGGTGCTGAGCGCAGAGGCGATGCGCACGCCAAACAGGTTGTCACCAAACACGGCCTGGCCGATGGCAATCATCCAGTAGCCGGCGATGGGCTTTTCGAAATAGCGCAAACCCATGAAGTGCGGCGCGATCCAGTTGCCACTGTGGAGCATTTCCTGACTGATCTGGGCATAGCGGGTTTCGTCGGGTATCCACAGCCCGTGGCTCATCAGTGGCAACAGATAAAACACCACAAAAGCCAGTATCAGACTGGGCAAGGCCAAGCGTTCCAGACCCTGGATCCGGAAGGTGTGAGGGACAACGGCAACCATGCTTTCCACCTGTAAGCCCGTTATAGACGTAAGTTATGGCCGGCACGTTAAACAGGAGCAGGTGGGCGAGAGGTGAAGTGGATGTGAAAAAAACGCATGTCGCCACTTGGCATGCAGGCCCCAGTTGCCGGACAGACGTGACGACGACTGCCCGTAATTGACCTAAAGCTGTCCTGAGTCGATTTGTCGCAGGCCTTGCTGTATCGCCCGGTTTTACTGGCTGCGGGAGGCGGAGCGCACCATAGAGGGGCGTCTGTACCGTGCGACAGGTCAGTGAGAGTGTTAAATTCTGCGCCCATGCAACACGTCTATCCCACAGCAATCGTACGCACTGAGCCTGGTCAGACCTGGCATCGGGCAGCGTACACACCTGCCTCGTCGCACGCAGGGTTGAGGCCTTTATCGTTTAAAGGGCCGCTTAAAGGAACCTTACATGAATGAATTACTGACTCGCCGCCGCGTAGTCACCGGTCTTGGCTTGCTCAGCCTGGGCTTGATCGCAGGTTGCGACAGTGGCAGCGGTTTGTCATACAAGTACGGAAAAGACCTGAGCAATGAAATCCTGGGGCGCAAGTTCAAGCTCAGGGATGCTGAGGGTACCGAGATGATGCTCGGCAGTTTTCGCGGGATGATGCCGATGATTTTCTTCGGCTTTACCCAGTGCCCCGCGGTATGCCCGACTGCGTTGGCCCGTGCGGCACAGGCCAAGAAGATGATGGGGCCTGACGGTGATCGGCTGCAGGTGGTCTTTATTACCCTCGATCCGGAGCGGGACAAGCCGGCCATGCTGGATGCCTACGTGAAAGCCTTCGATCCGAGCTTTATTGCATTGTCCGGCACCCTGGAAGAAACGGCTGCCACGGCTAAAGAATTCAAAGTGTTCTACGAAAAAATCCCTACGGGTGATTCGTACACCATGTCCCATACGGCTACCAGTTTCGTCTTCGATTCCCGTGGTGTGTTGCGCCTTGGCTTGTCGCCGTCACTCTCGGCCAAGCAATGCACTGAAGACTTGCTGACCGTGATGTCCGTCTGTTAATCAACGCCTCCTTTGAAAGAGTCAACCCTATGAAGCCTGTGAACTACCTGTTGCTGTCGCTGCTGGGCCTGAGCCTGCAGGTTAACGCGCAAACTGTTGTTGATGATGCCTGGGTCCGGGCCACCGTTGCGGGGCAACCTTCGACCGGCGCTTTTATGCACATCACGGCCAGTAGCGACAGCAAGCTGGTTGAAGTCCAGTCACCCGTTGCCAAGACCGTGCAAATTCACGAGTCGAAGATGGAAAATGACGTGATGAGCATGCAGCCTGTTGCATCGGTGGCATTGCCAGCGGGCAAGAGCGTTGCCATCGTGCCTGAGGGTTATCACGTGATGCTGATCGACCTGGTCGGTCAGATTAAAGTCGGTGACCAGGTACCGTTGACCCTGATTGTCGAAGACAGCAAAGGGGTCAAAGAGTCGATTGAGGTCAAGGCCCAGGCACGGGCATTGAACAGCATGCCGATGCATCACGATCATGGTTCGATGCACTAAACCGGGCAGAGTCCTTGTAGTCGCTGCCGAAGGAACGAGGCTGCGTCCGGCGTGATGCGGCACCCCGACGTAGCCGTCGTAAAATCTGCTTTCACGGCTTGTCAGGCATCCCGCGTGTACTGGCTTTGCGACCGCTTCGCGATCGAACGTAGCCTCGTTCTACTCGTCAACTGCTACGGCGCGTTGTTGACGGCGAAACCTGTAGCCGCTGCCGAAGGAGCGAGGCAGCGGCTACAGGGGCGACGGGTTTAAATGTGCGTCAACCCGATCAGAAACGCCCCGTCAGCGGGTACTCAACCGCAAGACGTATCTGATCGGTGTCCAGTTCAGCCTGTGCCTTGTTGCCGCGATGAACGTTGTGTCGCAATGACATGATGGTGCCCTTGGCCGTTCCGCTCTGAATCACGTAACGCGCTTCCAGATCCCGCTCCCAGTGTTTCCCGCCTTTGCCATAGCCCAAATACGCATACCCGCCCCGAGGGTCGACATGGCTGCCGTCGATCTGGCTGCCACGCACGTAAGCGGCGCTGAATACCAGTCCGGGCATGCCCCAAGGGGTCATTGCCAGGTCGTAACGTGCTTGCCACGACTGCTCATTGGGCGCGTTGAAGTCAGACAATTGCACCGCATTGGTAAGGAAAATGGCGCCCCGCGTCACGTAATCGAACGGCGTATCACCATGAACTTTCTGATATCCCAGGCTGAAACTGTGGGGGCCTTGGGCATAGGTGCTGAGCAAACTCCAGGTGGTGTTGTCGATGTTGCCTGATAGCGCCTTACCTTCATCGGTGGTGCGGTACAGGTTCAGGTTCAGCGACAGGGAACGGTTTTCATCAATGGCGTGGCTGAAGACGGCCCCCAGGTAATGCTGGTTCCAGGTGTCCTCATAGCGGGAACTGTAGAGACTGGCGCTGAGGTTTTTGCTTGGGGTGTAGACGACACCTGCGAGGTCGAAGGCATTGCCTTTGGGCCCGTTCGAGTAGTTCACCACAAAGCCCTGATCGTGGCTGCTGGCGTTGCGGTCAGTGCTTTCGGTGAAATGCCCGCCGACCATTTTCAGGTCATTGATCTCGTTGCTGGTGAGGAACACCCCCGTGGCGGTTTCCGGTAGCAGGCGACTGTCGGATGAGCTGAAAACCGGCGTCTTGACCCGCTGTTCACCATAGGAGAGCACGGTATTGGACATGCGCAGTTTTATCGCTGCGCCGCCTCGGCCGTAGTTGTCCTTGGGGTAGCCGTCGTTATCCAGCCCGAGCAGGCGGGCCTTGCCTGCGCGTCCGCCGCCGCTGTCCAGCTTGAGCCCCATGTAGGCGTGGGCATCCACTCCAACGCCGATCAGGCCTTGGGTGAAGCCTGACTGCAGGGTGCCCATCAAGCCGTATGCCCACTCTTCGGCATAGCCATTGCGCTCCGAGCGCGGTTTATAGGCATTGCGTGCGCCGCTGTTGCTGGCGCCATGACGATATTCGCGGCTGTCGTAGACCGTACGGTTGAGCACGCTCCAGGTGCTGTCTTCGATAAAACCGTTGGCCTGTTCCTGTGCCGACTCGGCAAACGCCAACGGGCTGGCGAGAGCGATCAGGATCGCGGAGCGCGATCGCACGGCACTCATTTTTCCACCTGCTGTTTTTGCAGGGAGGCGTTCAGGCGGTCGAGTGCACGTTTGGGTAGCGTAGCGGGCAGTTGCGGGGGCTGAGCTGACGGTTCGCCTACCTGGATCAGCATTACCATGCCCATGGCCAGGTGCGGGATGCACTGAATGCCATAGAGCCCCGGCACGGTGAAGGTCTGCTCGATTTCCTGATTGAGCTTGCCTTTGAACGGTTGTGCCCCTTCAGGCAGCAGACCGGGCAGGGTGGCGGCATTGTGGCTGCTTTGTGTGGGGATGAACTTGACCGTGTCACCGGGGGCGATCTGCAAGTAATCCGGTTCATAGACCATGCCGGCCGTGGCGCTGCGGGTAAGCATTTTCACTTCGTGGGTCTGGGCCAGTACCGATGTACAGAGCAGGGCAGTGGTCAACAGCAGGGTAATGGAAGAAATACGCATGAGTTGCTCTACATAAAAAGGTTTAAAAGGGGCGCATTCGTAAAATCTGTGCGCCGTCAAAAGGGTCAGTCAAATAGTGCGCCTGGACCCCGAAGGTGGCCTCAAGGCGTTGTGGGGTCAGGACTTCAAGGGGGCTGCCCAGCGCAATTAAACGGCCTCGCTCAAGAATCGCCAGGCGATCACAGCTCAGCGCCTGGTTGAGATCGTGCAATGCGATCAGGGTCGTCACGGGCAAGGCCTTGACCATTTTCAAAATGGCCAGCTGGTGCTGGATATCAAGGTGATTGGTGGGCTCGTCCAGCAACAGGATCTGCGGGCGCTGGGCCAGGGCCCTGGCGATGTGTACACGCTGGCGCTCACCCCCTGAGAGGCTGCGCCAGGTTCGGCTGCGCAGGTGTGTTGCATCCACATCGATCAAGGCCTGCTCGACGATGGCCGTGTCGTTGCCAGACCACGGGCACAATGCTGACAGCCAGGGAGTGCGGCCAAGGGCGACAGCATCGAACACACCAATCCCATCATGGGTATCGGCATGCTGTTCAACCACCGCCAGTTGTTGCGCAATGGTGCGTTGGCTCATTTTTCTGAGCGGCTGTCCGTGGATAAAGGCTTCGCCACGGCTGGGCACACGCAGATTGGCCAGCAGCTTGAGCAGCGTGGATTTGCCCGAGCCATTAGGCCCGATAATGCCCAGGGTCTCGCCTGGGAGCGCACTCAGGTTGATGCCTTGCAGCAGTTGAGCAGTACCGACGCAGTAACTCAGGTCGCTGCAACTCAATACTGGAATTGCCTCATTCATCGGGCATTTCTCCTGCTGATCAAAATCAGCGCAAAAACCGGCGCACCGATCAGCGCGGTAACGACGCCTACAGGGATCACCTGGCCCTTGATCAGGGTGCGGGAAAGAATGTCGGCGGCGATCAGAAACAATGCGCCGCCCAGTGCGCTCAGGGGGACCAGGCGCCCATGGCCGGTGCCTGACAGCAAGCGCACGGCATGGGGGATGACCAGCCCGACAAAGCCGATGGAGCCGACAATGGACACCATCACAGCAGTCACCAGGGCTGCACAGCTGATCAGCAACAGTTGCACCCGGCGCACAGGAATTCCCAGTGACGCCGCAGAGTCCGCACCAAACGTGAACGCATCCAGTGCCCGTCTGTGCCACATGCACACCGCCAACCCGAGCACTGCCACTGGCACTGCCAGCCATACCGAGGACCAGCGCACGCCACTGAGGTTGCCCAACAGCCAGAACATGATCCCGCGGGCCTGTTCAGAGCTGGCCGATTTGGTGATCAAGAACGCGGTGATCGCGTTGAACAACTGCGAGCCGGCTATCCCCGCCAGAATGATCTGGGCACTGGTACTGGCTGGTCCGCTGACGCGAGCCAGCACAATGACCAGAGCAAAAGCGGTGATGGCTCCGGCAAAGGCTCCTGCAGACAGGGAGATGGCGCCCGCACCCAGGCCCAGTACCGCCACCAGCACGGCACCGGTCGAAGCACCGGCAGAAATGCCAAGCAAGTAGGGGTCGGCCAAGGGGTTGCGCAGTAAAGACTGCAACACCACCCCGCACGTCGCCAGCCCGGCACCACAGGCTGCAGCCACCAAGGCACGGGTCAGGCGATAGTTCCAGACAATGCCTTCGTCGATCGGATCAAGCACATACCCGGCAGCCCACAGCTTGTTGGCCAGCACCTGGAGCACCACGCCCGGGGCGATCGGCGTTTCGCCGATGGCAACCCCGCCAAGCACTGCCAACAGCAAGGCCACGAAGGCCAGCAGTGTGAGCATCAGCCTTGCACTCATTTGGGCAGGTCGTAGGCATTGATGGCTGTCGCGAGTGTTTCGAGCCCGTCGAACATGCGCAGGCTGGCCTGCATGGCATGGGCATCAAGGATGATGATGCGGTTGTTTTTGACGGCATCCATGTTGCGGGTCACAGGGTCGGTGCGCAGGAATTCGAGTTTTTTCTCAACGTCATCGGCCGGGAAACGACGTCGATCCATGCGTGCGATGATCAGGAACGTCGGGTTGGCCTTGGCCAGGGTTTCCCAGCCGACGGTTGGCCATTCTTCATCGGATTCCACAACATTACGTATGCCCAGGGTATTGAGCATAAAGTCGGGGATGCCCTTGCGACCTGCAACGTAGGGGTCGATGTCCAGGTCGGCACTGGAGAACCAGAACAGCGCGCTGGTGTGGCTCAGGTCCTTGCCCTTGAGCGAGTCGGTGGATTTTTCAAGGCCGGCCTTGAGTTCGGCGTTGAGCTGTTCGCCGCGCTGCTGCACATCGAACACTTCAGCCAGCTGGGTGATGCTCCTGTAGACGCTGTCAATGCTGAATGCCTGCAGGCGAGTGCCGTCTGCACCTACAAGATTGTCCTTGCCCTCACAGTCCGAAGGCATCAGGTAGGTGGGTATTTTCAGTTCGTGAAACTGTTCGCGAGTACCCACCACGCCCTGCGGGCCCACCATCCATTCCAGTTGCACCGCCACCAGTTCCGGGCGTTTTCCAATCACCGACTCAAAGCTTGGGTCGTTGTCGGCAAGCCGCTCGACCTTGTCGTTCTGCGCCTTGTACCGGGCGGGTACATCGTTGAACCACAGCGAGGTGCCCGCCAGTTTGTCGCCCAGGCCCAATGCATAGAACATCTCGGTACCGGCCTGGCCGATGGTCACGGCACGCAGGGGTGCGTGCTGAAAGGTCAGCGAGCTGCCGCAGTTTTCGATTGTCAGGGGGTATTGGGTAGGGGCCGCATGGGCCAGTGCTGGCAAGGCAAGGGTGGCAAGAAGGGTAACAGCGCGGTGCAACAGCATGATGCAATCTCCATTTGATCGTACACAAAACGCAGGTGTACAGCCGGGAACACATCACCGAGCACTGTTGGCGCAACAGCACGAGAGCAAGGATGCCTTCCCCGGACACCCCGCCGGTTGGTTTTTTGACTTTGCCGGCAGGTCTCCTGACTGATGGGTCATCGCCTGGCTCCAGCCTTCCCGGGAGGTATCCCAGTGGCAAACACGGAGCAGGCTCGTCATCTACAGTTGCGGGGGCAGTTCCGTTTGGTGCGACAGAGGCACTTCGGATTCCCTTTTAACCCCCCCTTGGGGGGGACCGGCGGCGGGATGATAGTCGATCTTGTTTGCAAGAGGGAGTGGGTGTCAGATTCAGAAATACTTGAGCCAGGCAATATCTCTGCGACGGGCTTTCAAGGCAGCAAACCAGCGCACCGGCCAATACAGCGATGTGGCCAGCAGTACTGCCGTCAGCCATACCGCAGCGATACTGTCAAAACCGAAGTAGCTGCCCTGGTTCTGGCCAAACAGGGCGACACTCGCCACATACAGCACTTTGAGCACGTACAGGTGCAACAGGTAGAAGAACATCGGTGCAGCGCCGAAAACGGCCAGGGTGGCGATCCACTTGCGTTGCCCGGCCCGCTCAAACCCCAGTAGCAGCAACAGGCCAGCCCCCAGGGTCAAGGCGAGAAACAGCAGCGAAGGCGGATATTTGGTGATGTTGAAAAAGCTCATCAGGCTCTGCGTGAAGCCGTCATGACTCACCCACGGCGCTTCCCCATAGCCATTCAGTAAACGCAGTACGACAAAACCCAGCAGCGCCACCGTACCTGCAAGCAACAGATAGCGCTGACGTACGTCAGCCGGGGCAGAGCGGGCAAACCAGGGACCCATGCAGTAACCCAGCGCGATCACACCGATCCAGGGCAGCACAGGGTAAGACGTGCGCAGGCGCAAGTTGTCCGAGAACTCGATCCAGCCACGATCATGCAAAATCGCCCAAGGGATATGCATCATCGAATCCACGGGGAAATGCAGGGTATCGAGCAGGTTATGCCCGGCGACAATGACCAGACCCAGTACCAGCAACAGTGGACGGGGCAGCCAGACCAGCGCTGCAAGGGCAATCATGCTCACGCCAATGGCCCAGATCACCTGCATATAGATGACCGAGGGCGGGAGCTGGAAGGTCCAGGCGAAATTGACCAGAGTGAACTCCAGCACCACCAGAAACAGCCCGCGCTTGAACAGAAACGCCGAGACATCGCGCTTGCCCTGATACTTCTCGCCGTACAAAAACGCCGACAGACCGGTCAGCAAGACAAATACCGGGGCACACAGGTGGGCAAGGGTCCGGCTAAAAAACAGGGCAGGGTCGGTGATGTCGACGTTCATGGGATCGGACACCTGGCGGTGCAGAAAGAACGTCTCTCGCACATGGTCCAGCAGCATCAGGAGGATAACCAGGCCACGCAGGGCGTCGATGGACAGCAGGCGCTTGTTGGGAGGTGGAGCGAGGGTTGCGGTAGTCATTGAGGGATCACAGGCAAGGAGTGCATACAAGGTATTGATACTTTATAACATTTCCGTTTGCGCTGTCATCCCCATGAGAAAGATTCGCAAGAATTGGGCGTTTGTTAACGCCGAATTTTTACCCATGCCATCAACAGCGCCGAGGACAAAACGCCTGCGGTCATAAAGATATAAGCCGCTCCGGGATTTCCGGTGAGGCCGATCAGGTAGCCAACGATCCACGAGCCGACAAAGGCACCCAATGCTCCACACGCATTGATCAAGCCGATGGCGCCGCCGAACACGTTTGCCGGAATGACCTCCGGAATCAGCGCGAAAAAGGGCCCGTAGGGGGCGTACAGCGCGGCACCGGCAATTGTCAGCAGTGCAAACGACACCCAGAAGTGCGAAGAACCGATCAGGTACGAACAGAAGAAGGCCAGTGCACCCAGTGCCAGCAGTGGCCAGATGAAACGTTTTCGTTGCTGGGTTTTGTCTGAGGCCCAGGACACCGCCAGCATCGCGGCAACGGCAGCGACATAGGGCACTGCACTCAGCCAGCCGACGGTGACGATATCCGCAGCCGCGGCCTGTTTGATGATGCTTGGCAGCCACATGATGAAACCGTATACGCCAATGCTCCACAGCGCGTGAACACAGCACAGCTGGATCACCACAGGGCTGGTGAACGCCTGCCGGTAATTACGGACTTGCTTCATGCCTTTCTGTTCGTCCGCGAGGGTCGCGGCCAGTTGGGTTTTTTCCTGGGCAGTGAGCCAGTCGACCTGCTCGGGCTTGTCCCGCGCCATGCGCCACCAGACGAATGCCCACAGCACTGCAGGCGCGCCTTCAATCACAAACATTTCGCGCCAGCCCCAGGCCTGAATCAAATACCCGGATACCACCGACATCCACAACACCGTGACCGGGTTGCCCAGTACCAGAAAAGTATTGGCCCGCGAACGCTCCTTGCGGGTAAACCAGTTGCTGATGAAAATCAGCATCGCCGGCATGACTGCCGCCTCAACAATCCCCAGGGAGACGCGAATAAACATCAGCATGGGGATATTGGTCACGAGGCCCGTGGCCATGGCGCAAAAGCCCCACAAAATCAGGCTCCAGAACACCAGTTTGCGCACACTGTATTTCTGCGCGTAGATGGCGCCCGGCACCTGGAAGAAAAAGTACCCCAGGAAAAACAGGGCACCTATCAGCGAGGACATGCCCTTGGTGATACCCAGGTCCTGCTCGATCCCCGCCGCACTGGCAAAGCCATAGTTGGCCCGGTCCAGATACGCGAGGCTGTAGGTAATGAAAATCAGCGGGATCAGATACAACCAGCGTTTGGACGCAAAGCCTTTGGTCGTTACCTGGGCACTGGCTCTATCGGTCAAGGGCAGTGCAGGTTCTTTAAGAGTGCTCATGGGTGTTCCTTGTTATTGTTTTTTGCGGGTGCGGGTCAAACAACGCTGGTCAAGCCTCCATCCACAAACAGCGTCTGACCGTTGATGAAATCCGACGCCGGGGAGGCGAGAAACACGGCCGCTCCGCACAGCTCTTCAACCCGCCCCCAGCGGCCCGCCGGGGTGCGTTTGCACAGCCACTCGGAAAACTCCTGGTTGTCGACCAGGGCGCGATTCATCTCGGTGGCGAAGTAGCCCGGTGCCAGGCCATTGGCCTGAATGCCATGACGTGCCCATTCTGCGCACATGCCTTTGGTGAGCATCTTTACTGCGCCTTTTGAGGCCGCATAGGGCGCGATGGTCGGGCGCGCGAGTTCGCTTTGCACCGAGCAGATATTGATGATCTTGCCGCGCCCGCGAGCAATCATGTGCCGGGCAACCGCCTGGGACACATGGAACACACCGTCCAGATTGACCCGCATCAGGTCGTTCCAGTCGCTTTCGGCAAAGTCCTCCAGCGGGGCACGGCGCTGAATGCCGGCGTTGTTGACGAGAATGTCGATGGCGCCGGTGTCGGTCTCGAAAGCATTGATCGCGGCAAACAATTGCTCGCGGTTGGTGACGTCAAACGCTGCGAATTCTGCCTTCAGGCCCTCATCGCGCAGTTGGCTGGAAATTGCGCGAGCTTTTTCGATATTACGATCGTTGATCACCACAATTGCCCCGGCAGCGCCAAGGCCACGTGCCAGCTCCAGGCCGATTCCTTTGCCTGATCCTGTGATCAAGGCACGACGACCCTCAAGCTGGAAGCTGCTGATATTGAATGACATGCTGTTCTCCACAAACGGCCGCTTATTGTTGTTACCGGCCCTGTGGTTACTTCACCTCACGCCAGAGGAGGAGTCCAATCGTCATTGATGATCTCGTAATCAATTATTTTGATCAGCGTTGAGGCTGCTCAATCCACCTACGGGCATCCACCGACTGGCATCCATCAACGTTGCCGTCGATCAGTGAGCAGGAACGTAATCACTGCGCGGCGTGTCCATGAAGTCTGTATTGCCATACCGGCGATGGCTGGTAACAACGATGAGGTGAATATGCGCAGCTTGATTTCTGCATCACTATTGGCTGGTTTTTTGTGTGCACTGCCTTACGCAGCCCAGGCTGACGATGACAAACCTGCGGACTGCAAGCCCGGACAGATACTCGCCGAGTCCATGGACCTGAGCAGTTGCTATGGCAACGGCGACAAGGCTCCGGACCAATACACACGGGAAGAAGTCGCGATCAAGGACTGGAAAGCCAAAGGGCTTCCACAGCCTGATGAGCATGAGCAGTGGGTACAGATAAGCGGGCACTATGTGTTGGTCAACCGCGTGAATGCGGTCATCAAGGAGATCCGCACCAAGAACGCCAAGGTGCTCGGCAAGTAACGCCCACAGCGTGCAACCGGGCTCAAAGCCGCCTCAGGCAGAGGCGGCATCACGTGTCATCCTTCACCCGCTTCGCGTCCGTGGGCGGCAGTAGCCAGTAGCCCGGTATCGACGCGCACAAAAATGGAATCGCCGACCGCCGTCAGCACATCGCCTGCATAGACTTCACACAGAATCCGCGTCTTGCGCCCCACATCACCTTCAACTCTGGCCCGCAGGGTCAGTGGCACGCCCATGGGGGTGGGTTTGATGAACTTGATTCCCAGGTTGCCCGTCACGCAGTTGATGCGCGGCTTGCTGACCACATCGCGGTTCTCCTGGCGGTAGTGATAAGCCATTGCCGTCCAGTTGGAGTGACAATCAACCAGCATTGCGATCATGCCGCCGTACACCAGCTCGGGCCAGCCGCAATACTTGGGGTCAGGCAAGTGTTCGGCGATGACATGCACGCCGTCCTCGTGCCAGTAGCTCTTGATATGCAACCCCTGGGAATTACTGCTGCCGCAGCCGTAGCACACGCCATCTGGCGCGGCGGTATCCTGCAAGGAGGGAGTTAGCTGACTCATACCGTGATCATCCTGAAGGGTGTGCCCTTTACGTTAACGTAAAGATAGCCATTTTTCCTCGCGTTTCATGCAAGCGATGTTCGTTTTCATGAAATGTAGATCGCCAACCGTTGAGCGGGTGAGCTCCACTCCTTGGCCACAACACGGCTTGCATCAGGGCGCTTTCGGGACGGCTGGACAGAGGCCTGTTGACGCCGGGAGCGGCAGGGCTGTTCCAGCACTCAGAGGGTCTAGGCCTTGGTTGCGGCCCTGGGTTAGGATCATCGAAAGCAACAATGGACTCCCTCGACGACAGGATGCGATCTGGATGCAAACCCCCTTTTCTCAAATCAGCGAGCGCTTGCACAATCGACGGTTTTGCGTAGCCGGCAATACCCACGGGCTTTCGGGTGCAGGCACGGTATTTCATTACCTGGTCGATGAGCATGGCATTTCAGGCACTTATCAGGGCGGTCGGATCCGTACCGGCAATCAAGTCGGGCGCGTGACAGGTCCCGACAGCATTGAGCTGCTTTTCCAGTGCCTGACCACCGAAGGTGAGCTTCTTTCTGGCTGGTCCCGCGGCACGGTAGGTGTTGATTCGTCAGGGCGTACGACTCTGGATTTTGTATGGGGCTGGCTGTCGGGCGCCACTGGCGGTGGCGAGTCAAGTTACGTAGAGCTTGGCGGGCACCTTGGGCTGCTGCCTGTATAAGTTGCCTACACCCCCCCAAAAAAAAACGAGCTCATGCACACCGCCGCAATGGCAGGTCACGGTGCCGGGTGGCCTTTGCGCGCGCGTAGCAGAGGCCTGGATGAACGAAAGGCATTGATCATTAAGGGGGCCTAAAGCATCAAAATTATTTGTGCTTGTGAAAAATTTATATTGATTTTTTTAAGGGTGATACGGCTTTAGCATAAATCCACCTTGAAAAAGCCGTTGAGCAGCTCGCGTGCTGTTCGACTTCATAAGCCAATAAAAACTGCAGCCGGAGTCTTGATGAGCCTTTCTCCTTTCCACCTCGCAATCCCTGTTTATGACTTGGCCGCTACACGCACCTTTTACGGTGAAGTGTTCGGGCTCTCCGAGGGGCGATCCAGCACCCAATGGGTTGACTTTGACTTCTACGGTCACCAGTTGGTGATCCATGAACACCCCAAGACCGCCTCTCAGGAAAGCGTGCACAGCAACCCGGTAGACGGCCACAACGTACCGGCTCCCTACCTGTTACATATCGCCGGATGGACAATGTGTTAGCTCAATTATATCAAACAGTTAACGAAATCTACGTTTGTCCATATTTTTCTGAGTCAAATGGACTCGCCATCCCCGCTGTATAGTTTGCGTCTGTATTCTGTATATAGAAGCGCTTAGATACCACGCAGAGTCTGGTCTCATGCTGGAGAGCGTGGCACCAATTTCAGCAGGGTAGTGTTGAGGCTGAAAGGCTGTGTAATGATTGCAGGAAGGCTCCGATGCTGCCCTTCGGATATAGCGGGTTGCAGCAGAAACTCTAGCCCCTCAAAGGTTATCAGCTGAGCCTTATTCGGCCAGAAAACCTGGGTTTCTAGCCCGCCAACCACCCATCCACTCGCTTGGCCTAATATTGCTCTGCTCGTTCGAATCGATTATCGGTCGCCAGCATTGTAAAGCTCCTCGGTTTTGGCGGTTACAGGGTTCGACCCATGGTCTCGAGCCTCGCCTAAATTGCCTTTATTCCTTCTGCCAGTACCGATACACCGTTGAGCTAGCCAATCCAAGCCTCTGTGCCACCTCAGCCTGACTCATTCCTAAAGTCTTCAGTTCTCTCACAGCATCGGCATTCTTGGTATTGCCAGGCTTACCCGCAGGCCGCTTTTTTAGTTCTTTGCCCACAAACTGACTCCGGAGAAGCTCCTCTCCTCCTTCTGCTTTGAATGAATCAAGTTCTGCACGTGCTCGCTCTAGAGTGGTGTCGGTAGGTTCATCCTTCTGGATAGCGACGCATAGGGCCATAAGAGCAATAGGATCGAACTGGAGGGCATCTGCTAACTCGATCAATTTCGCAACCGTGATATTGCTCTTTCCTTGCTCCAGCTTTCCTATGTTTGCTTTTGCACTGACGTCTGCCAAATCACCATAGTCAAATCCTCGGATTGTCCTGATTGCCCTGAGTGCTCCGGCGATCTCATTCTTAAGCGACATGGTCTGCCCTAAAAGCGAGGATAGAGCCATAACGCCTATCTTCCGATAAACCACGTTTGGTGGTAGTATCGGAAATGTGCGGTGACGCTTTCTCAGAGTTAAGCCGCACAATCATGGGGTCAGAGTCTTTTGGAGATGGGCATCAGGCAGTTTTAGCGACCTGAGCATCCAAACATATCACATGTATTGTCAGAGGTTTTTTGATTGGAATTCGAAAAAATCCAGGCAGCCAGCGAGCTCCTCTCTACCCCCGGAGAGCCACGCTCTGGATCTGGAGAAAGCCAAGAAGCGCTAATTCATATCGCGCAGACCCGCTTCCCAAACAAAGGCTTTTGCATCGTCCAGCAGTGGACAATCGTGCGCGCGATAACGAGCGATGGGGATCTCACCAAAATCCACGTTCATGGCCACCTGCCGCTCTTTGTTTTCGCCGAAAAAGTCATCCTAGACAGCAGAGGACGCTTCGATTACGGAAATTGGGTGCGCAGCACCATGGCCATTTCATTCCAAGATGGCTTTCTCTTTGAAACCAAAAACACTGTGCACGTTTTGATGGGAGACGGCGACGAAAAGTCAGCCCGTCTCGCCGCGAAACTGTCTCTTTATCAATGATGTCAGCTGCAACTGCGGTCTGTAGATCCACGGGAATGTGAAATGTTTAGAAGTCATGAAGCCTTTGCCGAGGGCACCCCTAATATCTTTGGGGATGGGTATTCTAACTGGCGGATATTTGAACGCCACTTGGCTCATCCTTGGTATCACGTCGTTCTTGAAGAGTGCTTGGATGGCAAGGTGTGGCCACGCACCATGATGATTAGTGACATCGATATGCTCGAAGAAATACTTTCCCAACAAACCAGCGAGTTTGTCGTTACGGAAATTCAGGTCGTCACGCCCGGGTGGATGAACAAATCCGGTAAATGGATCATGGAGGGGCTTTCTGGGTTACTGGTCGGATATGACTCAACAGGAAGTCGGGTTTGCCTTCACAACATTGAAGACGAAAAGGCATATAACGATGCGCCAGGTCGTCTTATTGACGCTAACTCTCTTAAAGGGCTTCGAGTGATTTTTTAATCCAAGTACGTAAACGCAGTCTCTCCTTGCAAGGCGAGCAATGCTCGGAGGCCGGCCGCCGCAGCGGTATCCAAAGTACAACTAAATCGAAACTGGTCGTCCGTTATGAAAATTCAGATTTACTCTGACCTGCACCTCGAGTTCGCTCGGTTCGACCCCGCCCCAAGCAATGCGGACGTAGTCATTCTCGCCGGCGACATTAATATCAAATCGCGTGGAGTCTCATGGGCGAATGACACATTCCAGTGCCCTGTGGTCTATGTGTGTGGCAATCACGAATATTACGGCGGACACATAGGTCGCACACTGCTAAAAATGAAAGACGCTGCATTGCCCCATGTGCATGTGCTCGAAAACGAGATGCTCATTTTCAATGACACACGCTTCTTGGTCACAACTGCTTGGACGGATTATTCGGCCACGGGTGATGTGGTTGCGGCAAAGCGAGTTGCTTGGGATTCGATGAACGATTTCTTGGTGATTCGAGCCGACTTGGATTACAGGCGCCTGCGTCCAGATGACCTAGTCGCGAAATCAATGAGGGCTCACCGCTGGTTAACCCAGGAGCTCAATAGACCTTTCGACGGCAAAACAGTGGTGGTTACACACCATGCGCCTGTGTTGGATCATCTGGGTAACGATCACCCCGGACATCTGGCTGCAGCCTATGCGAACGATTGTTCAGAGTTACTTAGCAAGGCTGATCTTTGGATACATGGGCATACGCATTTTGCAGCAGACTTTCTCAAGAATGGGTGCCGAGTGGTTTCCAATCCGCGCGGTTACCCGGGTCAAAGCACGGGCTTCGATCCTGAGTGCTTGGTGGTGGTTTGATGGTCAATAGATCTCGTCAGCGTCCTCCACTGGGCTCGGAGTTTATAGATCAAAACTAGCGGGTATGAGCTGCTCGAGCGGTTGATATTTAGTGTGAATCTAAGGTTTTTGAATGGTCACTTTGAATGAAATCTCGCAGTTATTTTACGGAACCGGAGATGAATCGCCTGGCTGGCAGGGCTCTGAAGAAGAATTGATCTCTTTGGCAGCAAAGATGTTTCCAGGCAAAGCATTCTGTGTGGTGAAACAGTGGATCTTAATCGACCTCACCGTGACGCCGGTTGAAAGGGAAAAGCTTACGAGTCTTGGTCTACTTCCCATGACGCTTTTCGCTCACGAAATCGTCCTAGACAGTAAAGGTCGTTTCCAGCCAGCCATGTGGGTACGCAGTAACTTCGGCAAATCCTTCACTGAAGGCTGCATGTTTGAAACCAAAAGTACTGTCTACCTCCTCTGGGGATCGGGCCTTAGAAAAGAGGCCAGTGTGGGTGCCGCATTTTCTATGAAAGCCGGCTAAGCAATGACCGCCGCAAATACAGTTGAGTCATTTTGGAGCTTTGGCCGGATGCCAGAAATCATCGAAGTCGAATTTCATAGTAAGTATCTCAGTGACTTTCAACTGAGTCGTCTTGTACAGGCAAGTCTTCGAAAATACACCGTAGCCATTACAGCTTTTATCAGCGATGCGGTGATCATAGAAGACAGGTGCCTTGGCGTATTCTTCGATCATCTCCAGGAAGGCGAGGAGTATCGAATAGCCAATGGCGGAATCATTTGCACGACGAAAATTCAAAGGGCATGGAAAGAAGGACGTTTCTTGCTTTTGGAGACGGGGGAGGGGAATTACCTCGTTGGTAGCTTCAAGCGCGGCGGTGGGCGACGTAGTTTTCTTGAGTTGCTTCGATCGTGTGATCGTCTCGAGTCAGAAGATTGAATGCTCGACCTCTGGCGTAGTGGCTGTATGACTGCATAGCAGTTGATGAGCGCTGGATGGCTATTACGGTTTTGATCAGTAGCGCTCCGAGTTAGACGTGCGGAGCGCTTCAAATTGCCGCCATCCGGTGAAACCATTTTTCCATCGGATGGATTCATAGCTCGCCTTGGTTTAATAGCCAAACTCGTTCAGCAGTTTCTGCAAAAACTCACGCCTGCGTTGGACAATGCTCAAAATGAGGTAATCACGGTCGGTATCTCTCGTCGACAGATGCCCAGCGTCCACAAGGCCATGGATGTACCCTTCAGCTCTGCCTCTAGCTTGGAGCAACGTCTCTGTGGATGTGCTTTTGTAGATGTCTTCCGCGATGAGCTGCCACTGCTTCATTTGACGCCGACCAACCGGGTCGTCCGAAAATTTTGGTGCATTGATCAGTGTGTTGAAATCGTTGGGTGCGGTGGCTGTGCTCAAGGTGTACTCTCAGAACAGTGATGTATGTGCCGAGGCTATCAATCGCTTGTTGTAGGATGATTTTTTGTAGGCGCTAGCGCGAAGGCACGATTTCAATGATGGTGCACGCTATCGCTGAGGTCTTTGAACATTGTGGAACATACAGACAGTGCTATCCAGCAAGTAATTTCCTAGCCCGGAGGTCGATATGGGATACCTCAGCCTAAATGTAGTGGTCAACTAATCCCTGACACGAGGTTAAGTTTTTTCTCGGCCTGAGCGGGCGCCAGCCCGCCATTGAATTGACGATGGGTATCCAGTTGTAGCGATGCATCAAATAATGGCTGATGTCTCGTTGCGCCTGCTGAACCGACATGGTTGTTGACTGACGCTGACATAGCGTCCACTCGCTTTATCACCTTCTCTTACCGACGGGTCGATTGAATCGCCCCGATTTATCTAGACACCCGCAAGCTAATTCCGGCCATAAGCAGCCTCTCTAAGGTGTCTAGCGAATCCGGGGTGATCAATTACCGTCTTCGGCGATTGGAACACGACAGTCTGGTCTGGAGAGTTGCTAGCGAGTGATCGCGTTGCGAATAACACGGCTGTTTGGTAAATCCAGCTAGGTTCAGAGCCGCAAATCACTAGAAAGTCCCCGCCGAAGCTTTCCAAACCGCAGCACCTGGGACTATGTGAGGGATGCGATGTGCCTCTGTAGTAAATCCGCCTATGCAGCAAACACCTCTCAGGCAGCAGAGCACGCTCGATAGGCTTTGCGGATCCGTCGGGTGTGCTCGTGGCGTGACTGCATGCGGGGCTGGAGCCGCTGCGCCCGTGTAACGAGGCATTGGGCTTTAGCCCGTCACAGTGAGCGCAGCGTACGACTTGAACAGCTAGTTAGGAGCCATTTGGTGTGGAGTGTAAGAATTTACCGCCTTTAGCTTCAACTGCCGAACGAACTGCCCCGGCGTCTGAGTTCGAGCCGACAAATGCAAGTTGTAGTTTAGGAAGCATGTATGATGTGTTACTTAAAGCTGCAATAGCTGAGTTGGCTGCAAAAGAACTATTAGTTCCTGAGATGGCGACACGAACATCAGTTTTGCTTGCAGGGGCAATTATTTGGTGGATGCTTGAAACAATTGGAGAGTTTAAACCTGCACTTCCGATAAGAGCGGATGCCATAACTCCGGATATGCCGTTATTCGCTGCGGGAACCCAAACTAAATTGAATTCTTTTTGCTCAAATAAAATTGCCGCAGATTGTGCGGCTTGCTGTGGCGATTGGCTCCCAGTTGTAGCGCATCCTGTCAATGCAAATAACAAAATTGTGAATGCTGCGATAAGTTTCATAATTGCTCCTTATTTTTTATTGGGCGACATTCCTGTCGCAGAATAGCTGAGTGTATGTCGTATAACTTTTCATCGCCATACATAATCTTTGTTACGCTAGGGTTTCGACGCAGGTCAGTATCTGGAGCAGCAACGGATTTCCCTAGGGCAAAATGGTTGTCAGCGAATCCTTGAAGAAAAGGTCAGTGGGGCTAAGCAAGACTGTCCTGAACTGAGTCGCTGCTCGATCATTTGCGACCAGGTGATGTATTGACCGTGACGCGGTTGGATCGATTGGCCAGGTCAACAACCGACCTGCTCCACATTTCAGAACGACTCAAAAATTTAGGTGTAGGCCTGCGTTCACTTGCTGAGCCTTGGGCCGACACCACCTCTCCAGCTGGGCGCATGGTTTAACGATATCCGCCGGGATTGCTGACTTTTAGCGCTCTATCATTGGCGAGCGAACCAGTGCTGGCCGAGCTGCTGCGAAAGCCAAAGGCGTTCGATTTGGGCCAAAGCCTGTTTTGACTTCTGAGTAGATAACCCAAGCACGTAGGTTGATTAATGAGGGTAAATCAGTGGCCGAGGTTGCACGTCTTTTGGGTGTGCATCGAGCCACGCTATACCGTGCGTTGCCTAAATAGATTGAACGCAGCTTATGTCCAAAGGCCCCCAAACTTGATAAGAGTCTGGGGCCTTTTTTTGTGGGCACGGAAACCACAGCCTCCTACACTGGTACGCCACCCCCATGGCTACTGGCTTTACGAGCAGTCGGCCACTGACTCGGACAAGGAAACCGTGCATGCCTCTTGTGCAAGGGCGACTAAAACGCTGCATGAAAGACCTACGGGCGGCCCACCCAGCCGAAGGATTGTTAACGACGGCCGTGTTTCGCGCCCTCAACTTTGAAAAGATCGCGCCGCATGACCGAGATGTGCAGCGGCAGATGATTTACCGCTTAGGAAAACAACTGGCCGACCATGGTGGCGCCGGTCTAACCGGCTGGGGTACTTGCTTACGGCAGCTCGTCAAAGACGATCGCTTGAGTGAAAAACAGGCGGCCAAATTCATACAACAGGCCGAAGAGATTGTGCAGTGAGTGTTCTTTATCTACAGGCATCAATCACCTTGCCAGGATCCTTAGGCAGGACACTCGAACTCCCACCAGAGCAGAACTCGCCCCAAAGCATCAGCCGCACGTCCCAGGTTTGTATAGCATGACTCAGCGGCATGGCGAGCATGTTCAGTAAGACTGCCGAGCAGGCTATTCAAGTGCTGATTCGTTTCAACGAAGACATGAATTAAGTTGCCGCAAAGGGGATGGCATTTAGCCAGAGTTCGGTGGCGATGTAACAGCCTCACAACTGCGCTAATTCGCCGTAGAGAGAATGTAGCTAGTAAGAGGCCTGCGAGCACATCTTGCGAGTATGCTTGAACGTGTTTTGGGATGCCCATTCAAATGTAACGTCTGGACATTTCCGTACCTTATGCATGATCGATCATTGATGCTTTTCTTCGTCTCTAAGTTCACTGCTCATGACATCGCAATTTTCTGACCACGATGTCAGCCATTGCGGCATCGCTGGCGACTTTTCGGGCAATCCCAAGTCTCGAACAAACTCGCCTGGTGGAATAATCCCTTTTGCTGAGCGAAATAGACCCCGCATCACTACAACTCCGATCACCCTGCCTTTGCTCACAAACCGATGTTCCATAAAGCTCCATTTGTCGTCCCAGCCCAGCATCTTGGTGTGTACTTCAAACGCTTCAAAGAGCCTGAGCTCACGACGAAATTTACCCCAGGTGTCACCAACGATTGGTAGCGCTTTTGCTCTAATCGCCACTCGATATGCGCCACTGCGCAGAACGAAATCCATGCGTCCGACATCAGCTAGCGTGAAATATCGGCCATTGGTGACGTGTCGATTGAAATCGAGATCCAGTGGCCATACGCGCATTCGGATGACGGTTGACTCCAGTCCTTGTGCCGGGTTGCGCCAAGGTCGCCGCAGTAGCATGAGGAGAAGTCGAAACCAGAGATTCATAATGACGCCGATAGTTGAGTGTTCGGTGCACTCTAAAGACTTAGGCTTGGGCTAGGTAGGTCTGTAAATGACTTAATCTGCATGAAAAGTAAATTATGATCACTAATGCTGCGGTCTTAGTGCTTCTAGGGGAGCTATATGTTGTCTAGGCTCTAGGATGTTACGACATAGCCGTCCATCCAAATCACGAACTCCTTAATCCAATTTGGAAATGGGCGATAGAATGTTAGTCAATCACGCCGTCTGAGGCGAAGCTGTGCTCATTTCAGAAGTATTTGAGCCAACCTGTATCACGACAATCAGCCTTCAGTGCTGCGAACTGACGTACAGGTATCCGGACATGAAACAGAAACGGTTCATTGCTCGTCATTGCGTCCTGATAGTCGCCAAAGGCTGCCAGACCCTATTCGAGGAAGTAATCCCAGAGGCCAGAGGGCCTGAGCTTCAGCATGGTTAACCGGATAGTTGAACGTGTTGAGAGTGCCATAGTGGCTTGTGAATAACTTGAGCACCAATGACAGGGCATCTTCTGTGATTGCGTCAGGTGCGAAGCGCGCGGGTTACGGGTGCCTTACGCCCTTAGATAGCGCCTTTCGGTTTTCAGCATCAAAGTTCCAAGCGCCTCCTACAGGGCTCCCGCCGCCGTTAAGTAATGGCTGGCTTTCTCATCACATCCACCATTAGCACCGTATAGCTTTCGTCATTCAAGCTCTGCAGTGAGGCGAGCTCGAACGACAGCTGATCACCCAAGATCAGGCACAGGCAGTTAGCATTTTTTCATCAACACCTCCGACAGGCGACGTTTGGCTGCCTGGAGTTTGTTTAGCATCTGCTACTACAAAAGCGCAGCGTCCAAGCCTGTGATCCACGCTCCATCGTCAACCCTAGCGTGCAGTGATGACTCGATTTGCATGAGAGCTAACCTCAGAGATTTTGCGTCGAAGGCGTCACTGATTTCAAAAAATAGAAGACGATCTTGTTTTGCCCGCGCACTTAGGAGCTTGCTCCTCGTGCACAGAGTATGCGCTCACCCTCAAAATAAAGGGGGTAGTCGCTATCTCTAATTCTTGTACAGCGATATTCATTTTGTATAAGTTATTTTACAATAAATTCTCAAAGCTCAAAGCTGGGAGCGGCCCCAACTTTCACCCCGAAATCAGTTTTTTCGCGGTGCCTTATGGCGGATCTGAGGTTGTCTTTCGGGCTTCGACGGAGTACGCCAAGTCAAGATAGCTTAGCAACCTGACAGTGTCATTCCGTTCCGTACAGCTTTCGCTCGTCTCATGGCTCAAAGTGCAACTGACCATGCCGATAGAATCATTAACACTCAACAGGTGGTTTCGCATGTTCAATAAGAAAATCAAGAATCAGCTGCAGGCTCAAACAGCGGAGCTGTCGGAGCTGCGTCAACTACGCGACGGCTTAAATCGAGAAATGCTTACGCTGATTATTGATTCTGCTTTCGAAATTACCGCATGCAATGAAAGTTTTGCGCATGCTTTGGGCTACACCCAGAATCAGCTTCTAGGTCGTGCCATGGCTGATATCGTTCCGAAATACGTATCCAAGCTTCCGTGTTTTCATAACTTTCGCGCAGCAGTAGCCGCAGGTAATTCCATCTCAGACGAATACAGGTACCTGCATGCTGACGGTTCGTTGGTGTGGCTGCATGCACATTGGCAGCCCATAGTTGATTGCGCTGGCAGGTTGAGTCATATCACCTGCCATGCGACGAACATTACCTCTCGAGTGGAAAAAGCATCCGAAAACGCGTCCTTCATTGATGCACTACTTCGCTCGACGGCGGTGATCGAGTTCGATCTCACGGGGCATGTGCTCATGGCTAATGACCAATTTTTAAAAGCGATGGGCTACAGCTTGGGCCAAGCTAAAGGCAGTCACCATCGTATTTTCTGTAAGCCAGAGGCAGCTTCATCCCAGAAATACAAGGATTTTTGGTCAACCTTGAACAAGGGTGAGTTTGTCGCAGGCCGATTTGAACGAATTGACAGTCGTGGTCAAACTGTATGGCTGGAAGCTACGTACAACCCGGTTTATGACACTGAAGGAGCACTTTGCAAAGTGGTTAAGTTTGCGACCGTTGTCACCGACCAAGTTACCCACGAACAAGAGGTCAGTAAGGCAGCCCAAACTGCATTTGAAATCTCGCAGCAGACTGATGTCACTGCTCAGCGTGGAGCAGTCGTAGTTAAGGATACTATGCACACCATGCGCAAAGTCGCGGTCGATATGCAGGTCGCCTCCGCTGGCGTCGAAGCGCTAGGAAAGCAGTCAGTGTTGATCAGCTCGATCATCCAAACTATCAGCGGCATCGCCCAACAAACCAACCTGTTGGCATTGAATGCTGCAATTGAAGCTGCCCGCGCAGGTGAGCAGGGTCGAGGCTTTGCTGTCGTCGCTGACGAAGTCCGGAAATTGGCAGGGCACACCAGTACCGCTACGGAAGAAATTGCGTCTGTCGTCTTGCAAAATCAGAAACTGGTCGATGAGACCATGGGTGAGATGGCAAATAGCAAGTCCCAAGCGGAGCAGGGCCTAGAATTAGCTACCCAGGCAGGCGAGGTAATTGTAGAAATTCAGGATGGTGCCATGAGGGTGGTCGACGCCGTAGGAAAATTCGCAAATCAGATCGCTTAGGAAGTATGTCACGCCGGAATGCGAAGCGTCCTAGCCGCCAGATGGGGGCTACCCTCATCTTTTCCAGTGTTGAGTTATGCAAATTTAAACTATTGCAGGCGGTTTCATGCGAGCAGCAGTTTTAATCCAAAAATCAGAAAAAACGCTGCGAATATATTCTAGAAATCTACCTGCGAGGTGGCGCCTAAAGGATTATTAGATATGGCCATACAATCGCGCCTCACACCGCTTTCTGAAGATCAGATGGACGAATCACAAAGAGCCGTCATTAGAGAAATTCTTATCGGCCCACGAGGCAAGCTTGATGGCCCGTTTTGAGCATGGATTCAAAGTCCCGAGCTTTCCAGCCATGCCCAAAGGCTTGGTGCGTTTTGCAGATACGGTACTCGCTTAGAGCTTCGATTAACCGAGCTGGCTATTCTGGTCACTGCATCTTGGTGGAAGTCCCAGGCAGAGTGGAAAATTCACGAGCCCATTGCCCGCAGCGCGGGTGTAACAGGTAGCATCATATAGCCTCTCAAACAGCAGGTTTTACCCGAGTTTCAGCATAATGACGAACGTATTTGTAGTGGTCTAATGAAACCGGACACCCTTTTAGGCGAGAATACTCGCCAGATCGAGGTGTCAGATGACCAAACAACGCCGTACCTTTTCCGCTGAATTCAAACGCGAGGCTGCCGACCTCGTGCTC